>DAOPYU010000026.1:0-19232 GCA_035353095.1 Candidatus Sumerlaeota bacterium
CACTTGCCCGCCACGGGCGTCACCCGCACCGACGTCGGTTCCGGATGCCCATAGGTACCCGTGTTGGCCTGGTCGAGCATCCCCATGACTTTCAGATTCACCTCGCCCACCCGCAACGCCATCCCCACCAGGGCATCAACATCGGTGGGATCGGAGGCCAGAAAATCGAGCGCTTCATGGAAAAACGCGTACACCTCTTCGTCCTCGACCCCGAGCACCAGCGCATGGTCCGCGTAAGCCGCCATGCCTTTCAGGCCAAACAGGATCAGCGCGCGCAAACCCGCCACATCCGCCCCGACCGCTTCGATCGCCTTCGCCTGCGAGAGCGATTCTCCCGCCGTCACGATCTCTTCAACGGTACCGGGGATATCCCACACCGCCGGTCCCGAAAGCGCCACGCCCGAACAGCAGCACGACCCTTTTTCACACGTCTGACTCAAAGCGATGCGCAACAAGGCGCCCCGCCGGATCAGCGATACAATTTCCGCCGTATTGAAATTCACATTGGTCACCGTCGAAAACAAAGCCTCGAGCAGGAAAACGTCCGCCTCGTGATTCCGGACGCCCAGTTTACGCGCCTTGAAACCATACTGCGCAATCCCCTTGCACACCTGCACCAGAACATCCTGAGCCAGCGCCGTATCGGCTTCTTTACCACACACCCCCCGCGCCATCGCGCACCCGGTTCCCTTGGCGGTTTGCTCACATTGATAACAGAACATGCTCATGGTTCGCTCCTCCATTTTGAGTGGGTCAGGAAGTCTCATCCCCCGCGCCTTGGGTCGAACCGGCGGGTGTCCCCCTGTATTTCTTCTGAAATTCTACAGAAGGAGTATTCCAGATTCCTTGACCTGAATCAAGACTCTCCTTTATTTTAAACTTTTTTTTCATTGCGGTTTTTGCGGGCTCGGGCCCATTTTAAGACGTCCGGAGAAAAGGGACTGTTTCCGGCGGTCTGCGGGGCGTCCGCCCCCCATAGCCAACTCCAACAGGATCAACAAAGCAGAATTATCGAGAAACATTTCTCCTTTCCGCTTGACTCTGCATGGGGTATTTGCTATTAATATTCCGATATCGAGATGCGATTCTGGATACAGAAAAGGAGAAACCACCAAGATGCCGGCCACTCTGGAAAGCACCTTGGTTTCCGCACCCCTCCCCTCCGTTCGAAGACTCCCCCGATATCTGGTATTTCTCAAAGAATGTCGTAATCTCGGACGCGTTGTGGTATCCTGCACTCACATTGCCGAATATCTGGCTCTCGACCCGACCCTGGTTCGCAAGGATCTGGCGCTCACGGGAATCGTGGGAAAACCCCGCATCGGGTACCCGGTGGACGAGTTGATCGCCAGCATCGAGACCTTTCTGGGGTGGAACAACACCTCCGACGCGTTCCTGGTCGGGGTGGGCCACTTGGGCAAGGCCCTGCTGGGATTCCGCGAGTTTGAGGCACGCGGGTTGCGGATTGTGGCGGCTTTCGACGCCGACCCCGCGCGGGTGGGGACCTCGGTCCACGGACGCGAAGTGCTGCCGATGGAAAAACTGGCCAATCTGGTCGAGCGGATGCACATCCATATCGGCATCATCACCGTGCCGCGCGATGCCGCTCAACAGGTGGCGGATGCCTTGGTGAAAGCGGGTATCCGGGCGATCTGGAATTTCACGATCACTTCCCTGCATGTCCCGGAAGGAATCGTTGTAGAAAACGCGGACCTAACCCCCAGTCTCGCGGCGCTGTCCTCTCGATTGAAGGCAGCCCTCGAGACGGCAGAAGAGAGGAGAATGCTGGTATGAGTATGGCTGCCTGTTCCTGCGGTTGCACGGATGCCTCCGCAGCCAACCCGAAGATGCGCCAATTCAACAAGGTGTGCGAGATCCTGGATCGCAATGGGCGCGATCCGAACAAATTGATCCCCATCCTGCAACAGATCCAGGAAGAATATCGGTATCTGCCCCAGCGAGTGCTGTCCTTTGTGGCCATTTCGCTCGGACTGCCGCCGGCGCGGGTCTATGGGGTGGCCACTTTCTACGCCCACTTCGCGCTGGAGCCCAAGGGCAAGTACCTCATCCGCCTGTGCGACGGCACCGCCTGCCACGTGCGCGGCTCGATGAAAATCTACGACGCCCTGCGCAGCAAACTCGACCTTTCCGACGGTCAGACCACGACCAAGGACATGCTCTTCACCGTCGAGACCGTCTCGTGCCTGGGCGCCTGCGGTCTGGCGCCCGTCCTCATGATCAACGAGGAAGTTCATGGTCAGATGACCCCGGAAAGCGCGGCGGTACTGGTAGATGAGATGATCGAGAAGGAGAAGAACGCATGACAACCGCCCTCCCTGTTCCCGCCACTTCTCTCGAAGAGTTGGCCGCCGATTACGAAAAAAAAAGCAGCGCCATTCAGCGCCGCGTGATCATCTGCGCCGGGACCGGCTGCGTGGCCAGTGGCTCGCTGAAAGTCCACCAGGCCCTGGTCGAAGCAATTGCGCAAGCCGGACTCTCCGTGGTGGTGGACCTGTATGACGAATCGGGCGCCTCGTCTCCCCTGCGCATCTCCAAGAGCGGATGCCAGGGATTCTGCCAGATGGGCCCCTTGATGAGCGTTGAACCCGATGGCCTGCTCTACGTCAAGGTCAAGCCGCAGGATGTGGATGAAATCGTCGAAACAACCCTGAAAAATGGCAGCGCCGTCGAACGGCTTCTCTACGTGGAACCCCGCAGCAACACTCGGTGTAACGGGGTGGCGGATATCCCCTTCTACAGCCGCCAGAGCCGTCAGGTGCTCCAGCAGTGCGGACAGTTGGACCCCGAAGACATCCGCGAGTACGCCCACATGGGGGGGTATCAGGCGGCCCGCAAGGCCTACCTCGAGCAGACCCCCGAGGAAATCTGTAAAGAAGTCCTGGACAGTGGTTTGCGGGGCCGCGGCGGCGGCGGATTCCCCACCGGACGCAAGTGGCAACTGACGCTCGTCCAGCCCGGACCCGACAAATATGTCGTCTGCAACGGCGACGAAGGCGACCCCGGCGCATTCATGGACCGCAGCGTCATGGAAGGCAACCCCCACAGTGTGATCGAGGGGATGCTCATCGCCGCCCGTGCCATCGGCGCCAACGCCGGGTATGTTTATGTCCGCATGGAATACCCCCTGGCGGTCAAGCGCGTCCGCAAGGCCGTCCAGGACGCCCGTGAGTGCGGATTCCTCGGAACGGACGTGTTCGGAACCGGCCAGACGTTCGACCTCGAAGTGATGGAAGGCGCCGGCGCCTTTGTCTGCGGGGAAGAAACGGCCCTCCTGGCCTCGATCGAAGGCAAGCGCGGCATGCCGATGCCCAAACCCCCGTTCCCGGCGGAATGCGGCCTCTTCGGCAAGCCCACCGTCATCAACAATGTCGAGACATTGGCCAGCATACCGCTCATCATGCGCTTCGGCGCGGCCCAGTTCCGCAAATGCGGTTCCGAAAAATCCCCCGGCACCAAAACCTTCGCCCTGACCGGCCACGTGGTCAACACCGGCCTCATCGAAGTGCCCTTCGGCACCACCCTGCGCGAGATCGTGTACAACATCGGCGGAGGGGTCATTGACGACAACGGCGCGCTCTCCGACCAGCCCTTCAAGGCCGTCCAGATCGGCGGTCCCTCGGGCGGCTGCCTGACCGAAGCCCACCTGGACCTGCCCATGGACTTCGACAGCCTGCGCAGCATCGGCGCCATGGTGGGGTCGGGCGGGCTGGTCGTCATGAACCAGAACACCTGCATGGTCAAGATCGCGCGTTTCTTCATGCAGTTCACCCAGAACGAATCGTGCGGCAAGTGCGTCCTGTGTCGCGAAGGAACCAAACAGATGCTCGCCCTCCTCGACGACGTCATCGAAGGGCGTGGCACCCTGGCCACCCTCAGCCTGCTCGAAGAAGTGGGCCGGACCGTCGGCAAGGGATCGCTGTGCGGCCTGGGCAAGACCGCTCCCAACCCCGTCCTTTCGACCCTGCGCCACTTCCGCGCCGAATACGAAGCGCATGTGGTCCAGAAACGGTGCCCGACCGGCCAGTGCAAAGCGCTCGCCACACCGGAAATCCTCGAAACGAAGTGCGTGGGATGTACCGCCTGCGTGCGCAAGTGCCCGGTGAACGCCATCTCGGGCGAAAAGAAAAAACCGCACAAGATCAACCCGGATATCTGCATCAAATGCGGCGCGTGTTCCAAGGCGTGCCGGTTTGAAGCCATCGTCGGAGTTTAACTCGCTTCATTCCGAAGCGAAACCGGGCGGGGGGGAACCACTCCCCTCTCCCCCGCCCGAAAGAACTCCCGACCCAACCGATTCAACCGCAGGCTCCCCCCCGAGCCTTTGACAGGAAAGATGAAAGGACGCCAGTAATGGACAAGGAAAACGTCGTAATCGTAGATGGCCGGCCCGTCGCTATCGAAGGCGAACGGAACTTGTTGGACTTGTGCCGGAAAGCCAATATCGAAATCCCCACCTTCTGCTACCACTCGGAACTGAGCGTGTATGGCGCCTGCCGCCTCTGCCTGGTGGATATTGACGGCATGGGAATCCAAACCTCCTGTACCACCAAACCCCGACCGGGCATGAGCATCCGCACCTCGACCGAGGAAATCCGCCAGATGCGCAAGATGACGGTCGAACTGCTCCTCGCCAACCACGATTACAACTGCCCCACCTGCCCCAAGAGCGCCACCTGCAAACTCCAGGATCTGGCTCGCCGCCTGGGCGTGCGCGAAATCCGCTTCAAGGCCACCCATCCCGAGCTGCCCATTGACCGCTCGGCCCCCTCGATCGAGCGCAACCCCAACCGCTGCATCCTGTGCGGCGACTGCGTGCGCGTTTGTACCGAAGTCCAGGGCATCGGCGCGATCGACTTCGCGGGCCGCGGCGCCAACTGTACCGTTCAGCCCGCCTTCGGCCACGACCTCAACACCGTCGAATGCGTCCACTGCGGCCAGTGCGCCGCCGCCTGCCCCACCGGCGCCCTGACGCCCCGACCCGAGGTCGAAGCGGTCTGGAAAGTGCTCGACGACCCGACGAAAACCGTGGTCTGCCAGATCGCCCCGGCCGTGCGCGTCGCGCTGGGCGAATCGTTCGGAGGCAAGCCGGGCGCGGTCATCACCGGCCAGACAGTCGCCGCTCTGCGCCGCATCGGATTCGACAAGGTGTACGACACCTGTTACACCGCCGACATGACCGTCATCGAGGAATCCACCGAATTCATCAAACGCAAAACGAAGGGTGAAAATCTGCCGATCTTCACCTCCTGCTGCCCGGCCTGGGTCAAGTTCGCCGAACAATACTATCCCGAATTGCTGCCGAACCTCAGTTCCTGCCGTTCCCCGCAGCAGATGTTCGGTTCCCTGGCCAAACAGATCCTCCCCAAACAACTCAATGTGGAGGTCAAGGACTTGGTCGTCGTCTCGATCATGCCCTGTACGGCCAAGAAGTTCGAGGCCAAGCGCCCCGAGTTCAGCACGGAAGTCGGACCGGACGTGGATTATGTTCTGACCACCCAGGAAGTCGCCCGCATGATCGAAGAACGCGGGCTGGCCTTCGACCATCTGGACCCCGAATCGCTCGACATGCCCCTCGGATTCAAATCGGGCGCAGGCGTGATCTTCGGCGCCACCGGCGGGGTGAGCGAAGCCGTACTGCGCTACGCCGCGGAAAAACTGGGATCGGAGCGCAACCCCTCCATCGAGTTCCACGAAGTGCGGGGCGACGCCGGAATCCGCGAAGCCACCATCACGATCGGCGAGACGGAACTGCACCTGGCCGTGGTCAATGGCCTGGCCAATGCCCGCCAACTGGCGGAAAAAGTCATCAAGGGCGAAACCCAGTACGACCTGATCGAAGTCATGGCCTGCCCGGGCGGGTGCGTGGGCGGAGCCGGGCAGCCCGTCTCCTTCGGCGCCGAAACACGCCGCCGCCGGGCGCAATCTCTCTACGATACGGACCGCACCATGCAATTGCACAACTCGCAGGACAACCACATGGTGGCCGCCTGCTACGAACAGCACCTCCAGGCACCGGGCAGCGATACCGCCCACCACCTGCTCCACACCCACTACAAGAGCCGCCGCCGCATGGAAGTGGACTCCATCTCGCTCATCGGCGCCCAGGACAAGGGCGAGCGCCTGATCGTGCGCGTCTGCATCGGAACCAACTGTTACCTCAAGGGCTCGCAGGACATCCTCCAGCGCATGGTCCACTATGTCGAGCAGAACGAACTCGAAGAGTACGTGGACGTGGCCGCCACCTTCTGTTTCGAGAAATGTGTCAGCGCTCCCAATGTTCGCGTGGGGGATACGATGATCGGCGCCTGTACCTACGAAAAGGCGATCGAGGCGATCAATTCGGCCATCGCCAGCAAACAGTCGGCTCAGGTCACCGAGTAAGAGAACAGACAAGCGTCACGGGAGTCCTGAAAAAAGACTCCGCAGCATCTCAGGTCCGGGCGGACACCTGCATGTCCGCCCGGACACCTGTACAAAGAAGAGGGGCGGAAACCGCCCGACCGCAACTGAAAGAACACGAGAACTGTCAGCGCCCCACGCTTTCCCCATCCCCCCCCCCAGGAAAGAAGCGCTTATGCAACGCACCGATACTCCCCCGTCCGTAGTCTTTACCAACCAGGCCAAATGCCGCGACTGTTACCGCTGCGTGCGGGTCTGCCCCGTCAAGGCGATCCGCGTGCAGGATGGCCAGGCCTCGGTTCACCCCAAACGATGCCTGAGCTGCGGCACCTGCATCCGCGAATGCCCGCAGGGCGCCAAAACCTACCGGCGCGACCTGGACAAAGTCCGAGGAATCCTCGCGACAAACAAGCGAGTGGCCGTCTCGATCGCCCCCTCCTTTGCCGGGTTCCTGCTCGACTGGGAATGGCGCCGCCTCCCCTCGGCCTTGCGCAAACTGGGGTTCTGCCGAGTCGAGGAAACCGCCGTGGGCGCCTGGCATGCGGCCCATACCCTGAAGAAAAAACTCGAAAATTCCCCAAACCGTCACACCACCCTCATCGAGTCAAGTTGTCCGGCCGTCGTCAATTACATCGAACGCTACCGGCCCGACCGGGTCCCCGACATTGCCCCGATTCTCTCCCCCATGCTCTCCCATGCGCGGCTCCTCAAGGAACTCCACGGCCCGGATCTGGCCATCGTCTTTATCGGCCCCTGTGTCGCCAAAAAATCGGAGGCGGAACGCCCCGAACACGAGGGCCTCGTCGCGGCGGTCCTGACTTTCGAAGAACTCTTCGACTGGTTCCGCGAAGAAAACGTGGACCTGGCCCAACTCGAGGAAAGCGCCTTTGACGCCGAACCCGGCCACGACGCCCGCTATTACCCCCTGCTCGGAGGATGCCTCGAAACGGCGGAAATTGCCTCCGACAAACTCTCCGATCGGGTCCTTTCCGCCAGTGGCTTCGACGAAGTCCGCGAAGTCCTTCAAACCCCCCAGGACCCCCATCTGGAACTCATCGAAGCCCTCTTCTGCCCCGAAGGATGCATCGGCGGACCCGCCATTCCTTCCGACGGTAATCCCTTCGAACGGCGCCTGCGCCTCATCCAGTATGTCCGCCAACAGACCCCTATCCCCGGGCAACCACCCGCCGCCCCCTGCGAAAACATTTCCTTTACGGCCCGGTTCCACCCCAAACCGGTGGACGAATCGCAGACCGTTTCGGAACTGGCCATCCGCCAGGCGCTCGAACGCACCGGCAAGATTGACCCCGAAAACCAACTCAACTGTGGCGCCTGCGGGTACCCCACCTGCCGCGACAAGGCCATCGCCGTCTGTCTGGGATTGGCCGAGGTGGAAATGTGCCTCCCCTACATGCGCCGCCTGGCCGAACGGCGCACCGACCGCATCATCGAAACCAGCCCGAACGGCATCGTCATGCTCAACGAACGGCTCGAAATCCTGAGTATGAACGCCGCCTTCCGGAAACTCTTCTATTGCTCCAACGCTCTGCTGGGCAAGCACATCAGCCAGATCGTGGACCCCGAGATGTTCGAGCGCCTCGCGGCCGGCTCCGAAGGCCCGATCGAGGCGACGGTCAAACACGACTCCTACCAGCGCATCTGCCACCAGATCGCCTACCGTCTGCCTCAGGACCAGCAGTTTGTCGGCATTTTCATCAATGTCACCGAAACGCGCAAAAACCAGGAGGAACTCGAAGCCCTGCGCAACGAAGCCCTGCGACAGGCCCACGAACTCCTCGAACACCAGATCCAGATGGCCCAGGAAATGACCCGTTTCCTCGGCGAAAACACCGCGCGCGGCGAAGAACTGGTCGAGAACCTCATGACCCTCGTCCGTCAGAATCCCTCCACTCCCAACTCGGAAGCCGGGCACACACATGGACTACCTCCACGTTGACACCCTCGTCGCCCAGGTGGCCAAACGCCCCCTCCAGCCGTGCGGAGACGTGGTATGCTCCGACCGCGGGCCCTCGGGAACCCTGTTGATTCTCTGCGACGGCCAGGGATCGGGCGTGCGCGCCAACCTCTACGCCGAAATGATCGTCTCCCGTCTGCGCCAGCGCCTGCTGGGAAATTGCTCGCTGCGCCAGGCGTTCGCCGAAACAGTCCGCACGCTCGAAAAAAACCGAGGCGTCACCGTTCCCTGGGGAGCCTGTGCCGTGGCGCGCGTGCTCCCCAAGGGCGACACGACCATCCTCACCTACGAATCCCCCCCGCCCCTGTTTTTCTCCGGACGCCAGGTTCAGGTTCTTCCGGCCCGACCGTCGGTACACGGCTGCGCCCTGCCGGCGATTGGCGAGGCGAACTGCTTCCTCAAACCGAACGAGGGCCTGATGCTGGTTTCCGACGGCATCACCCAGGCGGGCCTGGGACGCTGCATCCCCGGAATGCCCGAAGGATGGGGTATCGAGGGGGTCCGCGACTACCTCAGCCAGATGGTCCGCGCCAAACAGGAGTGGCAAACCCTCCCGGATGCCATCCAGAAAAAAGCGCTTTCCCTCTGGACCCGTACCGGCGACGATTGCACCACCGCCCTCCTGATGTGCCGGCGCGGCATCACCCTGTCCATCATGACCGGTCCTCCCGTCAATCGTGAAAACGACGCGCAGGCCGTCCAGAAGTTCATGAAATGCCCCGGCCTTCACGCCGTATGCGGCGGAACGACCGCCAACGTGGTGGCCCGTGAGACCGGACGGAAACTCGAGGTCAACACCGAGTCCGCCACCCCGCTCACGCCACCCGCGTTCCAGATCCACGGCCTGGATCTGGTGACCGAAGGCGCGGTGACACTGAACCAGCTCTACAACCTCCTGGACATGGAGTCCGAACAGATCAGCGAACAAAACCCGACCGTGGAACTCCACCAGTTTATCGGCGTGGCCGACCGGGTCCGTTTCTTCTACGGACAGGCCGCAAACCCGTCGGAAGGTTCTCTGGCTTTCCGCCAACTCGGCGTGCTCCAGCGCCGCCAGATTCTCCCCATGATCGCCGAAAAACTCAAAGCCGCCGGAAAACTCGTCGAAATCATCCCGATCTGACCGTCGAGTGAAAAATCGCCACAAAAAACACTTTTCCGCCAAGGAATCCCCCCTGCGGAAATCTAAGTCTCGGGAGGCCTCCTGAGATGAGTGTCTGTGCCGCGTCTCTGTTTTTCCGGGCGAGCGAACCCGAGATGGGGGGAGAAACACCCTGGGAACCCGAAAAACTCGTTGACAAAACACAAGTTACGGTCTGTAAAGTAGAGTCCCGACCGGATCGAGTCCCGGCGTCGGACCTGTTCGGCGTACCTGCGACCGAACGGGAAGCCTCTTGGGCCGTAGAAGAGAACATGGACGCCATCACCCCGGAAGAAAAGTGCATTGCGGCCGCCCAGCAGGGCGATCTGGACGCCTTCGAGACGCTGGTGCGCCTGCATCAAGCCTGTGTTTTCGCCACGGCCTGGCGTCTGTTGGGCAACGAAACCGAGGCCGACGATGTGGCGCAGGAGGTCTGGATCCGCGTTTTCCGCGCCCTGCCCCGCTTCCGACTCGACTCCCGGTTTTCCACCTGGCTTTACCGCATTGTGGTGAACCAGTGCCTGGTGACCCTGAAAAGACGGCAGCGCCGACCGGGTGCGCGCCCCAACGACCTGGCCCTCGACGATGAGGAACAGGGGGTGGCCCTGCCCGATCCCAAACCGGGACCGCGGCGTATCCTCGAAGGAAAAGAAACTCTGTGCGCCTTTCGCCACGCCATGGAAACCCTGCCCCTGCGACAACAACTCGTCGTCACGCTCGTCCTGTTTCAGGGCCTCTCGCACCGCGAGGCGGGCGAAGTGCTCGGCATCGCGGAAAAGACCGTCTCGTGGCACCTCTTCAAGGCGCGCCAGCAACTGATGGATGAACTGAAGGAATACCGGTAAGAGAAAAGGAGGAAAAGGGCCATGCGATTCCGAGACATCCGCCCGCACGAGGGGGAAATAACCACTCCTCCGTCCGTCACCACCCACGCTTCCCAGCAGAAAAAGCCGATGGAAGTCGTGGACCTGGGCGAAGTGACCGGAGCACACAAGGCGCCCCCGCGCGAATCCCTGCCCCTCGAGTGGGAACCCCTGCGCGCCTTCATCGAAGCGGAAAAAGCGGCCCAGATCCACCAGGACAATGAGGCCTTCATCCAGCGACTCATGCCCCGGATCGAACAGGCGCAACTCTCGCAACAGGTGATTCAGGACTACCGGCGCCAGACCTGCTGGAGCCGCTGGGCCCTGCGTGCCACAGCTGCCGCCGCCATCGTCGGTCTGCTTCTCGTGACCTACGGCCAGCATCGCGACCTGATGGGCCTGCACAAGGAAGTGCGCGACCTGCGCGCCAAAGTCTCCACCCTCGAAGCCCGGGCCGGACTCCAGCAGGCGGGACTGTAGAAAGCAGCCCTTGCCCCGTATCCATGAGTTTGTGGGAACAGAGAAACTCCGGAAAAGACCCACCTCCGGAACCGTTTTCCCGAGAAAGAAGAGCCCCCTGGGGGGACACGATATCCCCCCGAAAAAGCGATTTTTCCGGCATAGCGAAGCCGCAACCAGTCCGCAGGGGCGGACCTGTGTGTCCGCCCAAGTGAGAGGTCTGATATCCCGAAGATACAGGAAAACCCGGAGAACGGGGATGTCAAGAATCATCGCGCAGAGACACAGGGACGAAAAGAGTACTCATTGCCAGCCACAGGAGGCACAAAAGTCACAAAAACAGGAAATTCCTGTGCCTTCTGTGCATTTTGTGGCTGAAAATCGTCGTGACCTGCGTGGATTCTGTTAGATAGTAGATGGAAAGATTTTCACAAGAACACTACGAAAAAAATCCCGGTGAGAGCATTCAACGGCGGTATTCAGTTCAGGTTGATCGCGATCCGATATAAAACCCCGCCTCGGCGGAAGACCTCGACAAGGACGACTTCATGGAACACCCCTCCCCCGCTCCCTCCACCGGCGAAACGCTGGCGCGCCAGATCCAGCCGTTGATAGACGCCCTCCCGCGTGACGACAACCGCGCCGTGGCCGCCGTGGATCTGCTCCTGCGTGAAGCGCTCGCCCGACGCGCCAGCGACCTGCACCTCGAATGCAAGCGCGACGGCATGCTGGTCAAAATGCGCCTCGACGGACGGCTCCACGTGGCGGCGCGCCTCGGGCTCGACTGGCGCGACGCCCTCCTGACGCGCCTGAAAGTCATGGCCCGGCTGATCGTTTACCGCACCCGCACCCCGCAGGACGGCCGGCTCGAAGTCGAGTGGGAGGGTCGCCCGGTCCCCTGCCGCGTCTCGACCCTCCCCACCCTGCACGGAGAGAAAGTCGTGGTCCGCCTGGCCGAATCGCGTCAGGCCGAGATGAACCTGCGCGACCTCGGAATGGACGAAGACCTGCAAGACCGCGTGGGCCGACTGCTCGACGCCTCGCAGGGCGCGCTCCTCCTCACCGGGCCCGCGTCGAGCGGCAAAACCACCACCATCTACGCCATGCTGCGCGCCATACACCAGCGCCGGGGCGAGTCCGCCAACATCGTCACCCTCGAGGACCCCATCGAGGCCGACCTGGGCATCGTCAGCCAGACGCAGGTGGAGGCGGAACAGGGCCTGACCTTCGAGAGCGGCCTGCGCAGCCTCCTGCGTCAGGACCCCGAGGTCATCATGATCGGCGAAATCCGCGACGCGGCCACGGCCCAGATCGCAATCCAGGCCGCGCTGACGGGCCACCTGCTCATCAGCACGGTCCACAGCGGGCGCGCGCCGGGCGTCTTCGTGCGCCTGATCCACATGGGGGTCGAGCCGTTCCTGGCCGCCTCGGCCATCCGCGCCGTCCTGGCGCAACGGCTCGTCCGCCGCCTCTGTCCCGACTGCCGCCAGCCGCGTTCGAGCCGCGAACAGGGACCCCTGCCGGCCCCGTTCGACACGCTCGAAACCTGGTGGGAACCCCAGGGGTGTCCCCGCTGCGCCTCGATCGGCCTGCAGGGCCGCATCGCCCTCTTTGAAACGCTCGAAGTGGACGACCCGTTGCGCGAACTGATCCTCGAACGCGCCCCCGAGGTGCGCTTCCGCGAACTGCTCGACGCCCAGGGCTGGGAAGGCCTGACCCGCGACGCCAAAGCCAAAATCGCCCACGGCCTCACCTCGCCTCAGGAGGCGATGCTCTGTCTCGCTTGAAAATAAAGGGACAGGATTGACAAGATGCCCCTCATCATTGAATCTTGTTAATCTTGTCAATCCTGTCCGATTTCTGCGGTTTCCTGAAGCCGGTGTCTCCTATTCAAGGATTCACTTTCTTGGCTTTCGCTTCAGCATTTTCATACTTGGCCTGAAAAGTTCTACGCAGTCGTTCGTCCTTTTCAGACTCCGCCAGTTTCTTGATGAGATCCCGATTCTCCACACTATTGTAGTCTGGATCGTCCGGAAAATCGATCAACAGAGCAGAGACACTATATTTTCTCAATTCGAGACTGTTTGTCGTGAACTGACAGGCCTCTCTCAGGTTTCGTATTGCAATTTTCTTGACTTCTGGCTCACAGCGGACAAGCCTCTGCATTGCTGCAAGAATTGAAATGGTCGAATCCTCATACTTTTCCTGTTTCTGGATTCGCTTCAGAGTACTTTCGAGACAGGTCGCGAACCGGACCACCCTTTTCTGGATTTCATCGTCTCGTTTCTTAATTATCGCGACTTCTTCTTCCGTCTGATTCACCTTCTCCTTGTTCCGCTTCAACATCTCTTTTTCATAGAGAACCATTGATTCCGCCACATGGATTACCCCTGTCAGGAAAGCATCAGTTGGCATCTTTCTTTCAAAATACCCCTCGACATAGGCATAGAATTTATCCCGTTCCGATTCTGCCATATTGCGATATAGATCTTCCCCCCATTGTCTCAAGACCGTCACGGATTGAACGGGATCTTTTACGGCATCCAGCATCTTGATCATATCATCCGCGATCAGGGGACGTCCGATCTTTTTCACATACCAATCCTTGGAATACGTAAAGATGTAGGACAAATTAACAGCGATCCCCTCTTCATAGGCAGGATTACCTTTTCCCGTCGAGAAAGCGTACTCCAGCATTTCGTTCATGAGAGCCGGATATTCGGATGCCTCGCTCTTCTCGAAGGATTCCCGAAACTTCGTCATCCGATCCCCGATCTCCTTTGCTTTGACCGGATCCTGGGGTTGGGCCGGGTTCTGATGGGTCCCGGACGGAGTCTGAGCCAGACTCGCGCAGTCAAACGACAAAATTATTACAAACGCGACAAGCGCGCATACCCGAATCAGGTGGTTCCTTGCCTGTAACATGCGACATTCCTTTTCAATAGAATAACCCCGTAGAAAAATTAACAGGACTGACAAGATTGACAGGATGCGAATACCGAACAGCATCTTGTTAATCTTGTCAATCCTGTCCGATTATAGCAACAGAAATACTACTGAATCAACCCCGCCTCTTTCAGCGTGGATTCGGGCGTGGGAGCCACTTCTTTCAGGAGCCGGAGGATCTGCTGGTAGTACTCCGCCGGGGGCTGTCCCTGTTCGTGCAGTTGCGTGGCGCCCGCTTCCTCGGCGGCGCTGTTGAACCGCTCGATCCGGGCGGTCAGGTCCTCGATCTCCTCCGGCTTCTGGGTCTCGCCCGCCTGGCGGCGCTCGTTGATCCGGATTTTCAGTCGTTCAATCCGGGCAAAATCAAGACTCAACCGTTCGATCCGGACCCGTTTGAGAAAGTCCGGCTGTTCGCGCACGGCCGCCTCGGCCTTGTCGAACAGGGTGTCCCCCTGTTGCAGAACCTCGTCGGTCAGGTAGGGCGTCAGCGGACCGTCGAAGATGTGGATGTGCTGATTGTCGCGGTTGACTTTTTCTTCGAGCAGGTCAATCCACCCGCGCAGGGGTTCCCACGCCGGACCGTAGTAGGCTTGCAGGAAGTCGTTCATGGCGCGGTTTTCGTCATAGGTCGAGTCCCACAGGAACTTCGCCATCATGTAGCCGCCGAGTTTCGAGAACTCGCCGTTGGGCGTGTTGTAGGTGTCCTGCTCGAAAATCCCCCGCACGTTGTGGTCGAGGTAGAACTGAATGTTGTCATTGAGCACGCGGCGGTTGGGGAACGGGAGATAATAACAGCGGAAGTCGGTCGTGTAGTCCCAGACCCAGAGCCGGTTGCTGACCTTCGACCAGGCGACCAGGTCGTCGCGGAACTCCCGGTTCTCCTTGCTGTCGCAGGTGGCCAGCGGGTGGGAGAAACAGCATTCGATGCTGCACAGGCGGACGATCACGTTCGGGCGCGGGCGCATTTCCCTGGGCGGTTTACGCGTCCACTGGTAGGCGAACGTATCAATCAGTTTGTCCGGGTACTCCTTCTCGATGGCCTCGGCAACCCGGTTGACCAGCGCCAGCACCGGCCCGATCTGCGACCCCTCGCGCTTCGCGATTTCCTGGCACTTCTCGCACTCGCAGTAGTTGTAACAATCGTTCTGCGTGATGGAGAAGATCGTCGCCTCGGGGTTCGCCTTGATCGCCTCGCGCACCTTGTCGGTGATAATGCGGATCACGTCTTCGTTGGAACAGCAGAGTTGCGAATTGTCTCGCAGACGCTTGCCCTTGACCAGCGAGAAATACTCCGGATGCGTGTCGAAATACTCCCCGGGCGGCACCAGCAGATTGAACGAGTGCGCGAACGCCCAGTAGGTCACCTTGCCGCCGTGCCGGGCCTCGAGCCGCGCCGCATGGCTGTTCATCCGGTTGCGGGCGCACCAGTCGCCGTCGAAACAGTCCAGCACGAACGGTTCGCGGTTCTCGAGCCGGGGTTTTCGCACCTCGTCCAGCGCCGCGAGGGTCAGTTTTTTCGTCTTGGGAATCAGGGACACCTCGGGCGAGAACCAGTGACAGTTCAGATGATCCTCGAGCAGACCGTAGCACCCATAGAGCGTCCCCGGGGCGTGGCGCCGGCAATGACCAGGCGGCCCTGCACGGTTTTCAACCGGTACCCCTCCAGGCCGGTCGCTTCCGGGTCCACCTTCAACCCCAGATCGGCGAAGCGGTTACTCTCACCCACCAGGATCTCACGCCGCGTGGCCGGTTCCTGATCCGTGACGATCGGCAGTTCGGCGCCCGACATCTCCTTGAGGAACCGTTGAAGTTCCTGCGCGCCATAGGTCACCGGTTCCGGCGCCCCCTGCGCGATCACGATGCGGTACTTCGGCTGGCCGCTCTGCGCCAGAGTCGTCCCCCGCCACCGGCCCAAAAGCGAACACCCCGACAGGATGGACACCATTATCAGAAGGAAAAACAGTTTCCCCGCCACGCATTTCATCTTCCTCTTCTCCTCTCGTCCCCGAAAATCAGACCCAAGACACGCCGACTCGAATAAAGGGGCCACATCGGGACACTCCGCCAAGATGGTTTCTTTGTATCAGACAGACGGCAAAACGCCAAGCAGGAATTTATGAACATCGAAACACCGGGGGCATGAATGAAAAAATCATCGCGCGGAGACGCGGAGGCGAGGAGAACCCCATTTTCGGCCACAAAAAGCACAAACGGTACAAGAAAAATCTCTCCTTTGTGTCTTCAGTGCCTCTTGTGGCAAAGAAAGCAGTTCTCCGCGTCCCTGCGTCTCCGCGCGATTTATTTCTTCTCATCCCCGGCTTTCGATTCCGGGGACGGGCGGGGCGACTGCGATTCCTGGGGTGGCGGCACCAGAGTCCGATCCGGGTCCCAGAGCGGCATGGGAAAATAGAGGTATTGGGAATCCCGCCCGGAGGAAAGCCCCCCTTCCCCTGTCCCCGCTTCCCTGCCGCTTTCGACCGATCCGTCCAAATGCGGGTCGTTCCGGACAATCAAGCCATACACGGGACATTCCTCAATGCGGACAAAATACCCGTCAAACTGGGACGAGTCCATGCCCGGGTCCAGATAGGGCTTGAGGTCTTCGACACCGGCGGGAAGTTTTCCGTCGTTCCGGGGATCTTCCCCATAGCGGATCAAAACCTGCGTGGCGGAACTGACTGAATCGAAAGTATCCGGCGGGATCACAGCAGTGAAGGGATCCGACTTGAAGATGTACCAGAGGCGGTCGGGTGTGGGCGCGAACGACGCGTCGAGATACCGGGGAATCAGCTCCGTGACCGAATCGGGGTACCGCCCCTGTTCGCGTCGGTACCGGGCAGAGGCAAGAGCAAAGCGAGTCAGCGCAATCGCCCGGTTGAACCGTTCGACATAGGTCTCCTCCTCCCACGCCATCCGGTCAAACAATGTGTGACTGGTGTCATTCATATCCAGAAACGCACGAATCCCTCCGGAAGTTTCGATGGGTTGGCCTTCGATATCGCGACCCAGGGCATCCTGAGCCAACAAGTCGGAATAATCCCCGGTCCTCAATCGGTCATCCGGACGATCCATAATACCGGGAAAATTCATCCCCAGGACGGCAAACTTCAGGAGTCGATTGGCCTCTTTATATCCGGTGGCATCCAGATTGATGAGCGCTTCCGTTTTCCGATCGATCGCCCGCCACAACAGTGGTTCGGTCACCTTTGCCACCACTTCCTCCGGAATCCCCGAAAGGAAGAGGTGCCAACCGTTCATTTTGTGAGGATCACCCTCGGCAAGCGAGTCTTTCAGTTCCGTAATCCACTCCTCACGGCACAGGTTCACATGATCGGTCTGCAAAACCGAATACTCTTCGGGGGTGAGTGCCCACGACGCCAGAGTGATGTCCACCCATTTCAGAACATCCTCGGGAATGCTCGCACTGGCTGCGGCTTGGACCAGGTAACGCTCCAGCATTTCCAGATACAGCAGAAAAAAATGTTTCTCCTCACCCCTTTCCCGACGGGAAAAAAGCGTCTTCCCACACCACAGGGTATTCAGTTCTATCATGCGGGAGGCTCTTTCGGATTCCCCGTTCCGAATCGCCCGACAGAACGCCAGTGTTTGCAGTGTTTTGATATTAAAACGCTGAGAATCACCCATCAGTGACAGGAAATTTTCCGGAAGCTCACGGCAATTGTCATCCATGATTCGCACCATTCGGGTCCAGGACTCAACGACTTCCGTTTCGTCCTTCTGTTCGGGTGACGATTGAGATATTTTATCCGCACGAAGCCTCCCTCCCATTTCTTTCAAAAGAGCCACTACGGAGCGTTTTTGTTTCTTCTCGTAACTCTGAATTCTCGATTGAGGATCTTTCAGACGGCTCCGGAGTTCTTCCTGAATCGCCTGAATATCCCATTCCCTCGGTTCCGAGGAGAATGTTTTCGTAACCGAGTCAACTGAATCCTCTTGAGGACTTTTTACCTTTTTCCATTCACCGGCATTGAGTACAAAAAAGGCATCTGGCGAATTGGACCAGCCCCAGCGGAAGGATCGCTGCCATCTTTCTAATCCATTCATCGCCTCCCTCCAGTACAGCGCCTCCTCGGGAGAAATCGTCGGGGGTTGAGTTCCCGTCGTTTCTCGATCCGATTCACTCGAAGGGGCCAAGGACGAAACCATGGGAACAGGCGGTTGGGGACGCGAGGCCAGGCGGGACTCCAGAATTTTATCTCGCGCGGCCCGGTTGGCCTTCGCTTTTTCCTCATACCCCGTTGGGACAAACCGCAGATAACCATACAGAACCCCCAGAAGCAAAAACGGAACGAGGAGGGCGATCAGACAGCCTTTGCGGCGGGCGAAAAAGGAAGGGGATTGGGGGTTTCCCGTGCTTTCCGGATTCATGGCGGGGTCGCCTTTCTTTTTTTTGCGGCGTTCTTTGTCTTACTTCGTGTGCTCGGGCTTCGGACCTTCAGGATTTTATAGAACCGTCCCCCGGGAAAGGGGACAGGATCGAATCATCTTGGAACTATAGACGTTCGAGGGGGCATTTTGTTGGGAAAGAAAATGTGGATTTTTGATTTTTTTCCTGGAAGACCCGATTGGGGGAACCGGATCAGGGAAACAGGGAGCGATGTAAACGTAAACCGCTTTTTTCAACCACGAAATACACGAAACACACGAAAACCGCTATGTATGCGTTTTTCGTGTGTTTCGTGTATTTCGTGGTTCTTATTTGCGGTTGTGGTTGTGGTTCTTGGGTTGTGGGTTTGGAGTTTGGAACCCGTTCGGATCGGGCGGGGGTGAGGGGGAAAAAGGGGGTGGGGTAAAAACAGGAAAGCCCGAAGAGGAGTCTCTTCGGGCTTTCGTATTTAGATCCGGCGGCGTTCTACTCTCCCACGACCCTAAGCCGCAGTACCATCGACGCTGTGGGGCTTAACTTCCGTGTTCGGAATGGGAACGGGTGAACCCCCACGCTATGACCACCGGAAACGTGAATTCGACAGATTCGATGGGGTCGTTTGCGACCCTGTTTTGTAGTTGAAACGCGATAGTTGACTCGCAAGAAAGCGCCAGAGGGGCGATTTCTTAAATTAAGAGTACATATTTAGGTAGTGTTAAGCCTCACGGACGATTAGTACAGGTCAGCTCAATGCGTTGCCGCACTTACACCTCCTGCCTATCAACCCGGTAGTCTTCCGGGGTCCTTTAGGCAACACAAGGTTGCGGGAAATCTTATCTTGAGGTGGGCTTCGTGCTTAGATGCTTTCAGCGCTTATCCCTTCCGAACATAGCTACTCGGCATTGCACCTAGGCGGCACAACCGAAACACCAGCGGTTCGTCCACTCCGGTCCTCTCGTACTAGGAGCAGCTCCCCTCAAATTTCCTACGCCCACAGCAGATAGGGACCGAACTGTCTCGCGACGTTCTGAACCCAGCTCA
>DAOPYU010000027.1:0-18803 GCA_035353095.1 Candidatus Sumerlaeota bacterium
TGACGATCGGTATGGCGGTGGACACCAACGTGCTCATCTACGAGCGCATGCGTGAAGAACTGGAAAACGGGCGGACGCTGGCCACGGCCCTGCGCGCCGGATTTGACCGCGCGTTCGCGGTGATCTTCGACTCCCACTTGACGATCCTGCTCTCGGCCTTCTCGCTCCTGCAGTTCGGTCAGGGGTCCATTCAGGGTTTCGCCCTCACGATGGTGTTCGGTCTCGTCGCCAACCTCTTCACCGGTCTGACTGTGACGTTCGCGTTGTGCCTGATCTACTTCAACCTGCGCAAGACCCTGAGCCTGGGCAAACTGCACATCTTCCGCAACCCGACGCTCGACTTCATCAACCTGCGCAAGATCACCTTCCCCTTCTCCGGTTTTATGGTGGCGGCGGCGTTGCTCTTCCTGATCGTCCGCGGGGGGCCGGAAATGGCCGTGGACTTCAAGGGCGGGGTGGTGACGGAAGTGCGCCTCGAAATGGACGGAGACCAGACGGAAGCGATCAAGAAGGTTCTCTCCCAGCAGGGCGAAAGTCAGGCCCGTATCCAGAAAGTGATCAACGAGAACACTTACATCATCCGTTCGCCGCTTCTCAAGGTTCCCACGACCGATGTGGATGCCAACCGCTTCACGCAGGAGACCATCGAGGGGATGCTCAAGGCGGCCTATCCGGATGAGAAACAGATGAAGATTCTCAGCTCGACGTCGGTCAGTCCCGAAGTCGGTCAGCAGTTTACGGAAATCGCCATCATGGTGACCCTGGTGGCATCGTTGAGCATTCTGGCGTATCTCTGGTTCCGGTTCGAACTGGTCTTCGGTGTGGCGGCCGTTATCGCGCTTCTGCACGACTTGACCATCACGCTGGGTCTGATGACCTTGCTCGGGTTCCAGACGGACCTGGACATCATCTCGGCCCTCATGATTCTGCTCGGCTTCTCGGTGAACGACACGATCGTGATCTTCGACCGGGTGCGCGAGAACAGCCACACGATGTTCGGGCGCAGTTTCAAGGACATCTGCAACGCCGCCATGAACCGTTCGCTGGGCCGAACGATCATCACCTCGGGCACGGCCGTCCTGACGATGGTGGTCATGTTCTTTATCGGTGGGCGTAGTCTTCAGCCCTTCGCTCTGACGCTGATTATCGGCGGTATCGTGGGAACATATTCTTCGGACTTTATCGCCGCTCCGCTGGTGTTCTGGTGGAACGAGCGCGACAAGGGCAAACTGATGGAGCATCTGGGCCGCAAGGGAACGGGTCCGGTGACCACGGTTGAAGGCCAGCCGGCCGCCACAGCGGCCCTCGCGGCCGCCGCTACCTCCGATTCTCTGGCCCGCCGTCGCGGCCGCCGTTAAGTAGTTCTCGGAAGTAGTCTTTTGCATCACCCAATTTGATATCCGTGGGCGCCCTTGCGGCGCCCTGAGATAATCCTGTTCTCTTGCGTTGAATGCAGTAAGAGTCTTGGAACGTCCAAACGATATTCGGAAAGGGAGAGATGACAGTGAAAGAGTACCAATCCACCGATGTTCGCAACGTGGCTTTTCTGGGCCACAGCGGGTCAGGCAAGTCCACGTTGGCCGAGTCCATGCTCTTCAGTCTGGGGTGTCTGGACCGGATGGGCCGGACCGAGGATGGCAATCTGGCCTCCGACTACGATCCGGAAGAAATCAAGCGGCATATTTCCATCAACACGTCGGTTCTGCCGGTCGAATTGAAAGACGGCATCAAGATCAATCTCCTCGATTGTCCGGGGAATCGGGACTTTATCGGAGAAATCAAGGGCGCCCTGCACGTTGCGGAGGGCGCTCTTATTTTTGTGGACGCCACGTCCGGCGTGCAGGTGGGCACGGAACTCGCCCTCGAGTACGCCAACGAATGGAACCTTCCCGTTGCGGCCTTCGTCAATAAACTCGACAAGGAAAACGCAAATTTCGCCAAGACGGTCGAGGCGATCACCACCGTCTTCAACAAGAAAGCGGTTCCGCTGACCTGTCCCATTGGTTCCCAGGCCGATTTCAAGGGGGTTGTGGACCTCATGCGCATGAAAGCGGTTGAGGAGGCCAACGGCAAGGTCAAGTACGCCGACATTCCGGCCGATCTCATGGAGGAAGCCGAGACGCTGCGCGAGCAGCTGGTCGAAGCGGCCGCCGAGGGCGAGGAAGCCCTGATGGAGAAGTTCTTCGACGAGGGCGCGCTCAGTGAGGAAGAAGTGGCGCGGGGGTTGAAGGCGGCGTTCATCGAAGGGTCTTTCATCCCCGTCTTCTGCGGTTCGGCTCTCAAGGGGATCGGATTGAACCCGCTTTTCGATTTCTTCAAGAATTCCTTCCCCAACCCCCTCGAAGGGCCGGGGCTGGCGGTGGTCGAGGGCGAGACCGAAACCCCGCGCAAGATTGACCCGAATGGCCCGTTTGCGGCGTTTGTCTTCAAGACCGTCGCCGACGACTTCGCGGGGCGTCTGACCTATTTCAAGGTCGCCAGCGGGAAGATGACCCCGGCTACGCCGATGCAGAACAACAACCAGAACAAGTCGGAAAAGGCGGCCCATCTCCTCGTCTCGCGCGGGAAAAAGCAGGACGAGGTGGGGCACGTCCTGGCGGGTGACATCGGCGTGGTGGCCAAACTGACCGCCACGACGACCAACGACACGCTGGCCGACATCAAGAACCCGGTTATTTTTGCGCCCACGCGTTATCCGCAGCGCAGTTCCATCGTGGCCATCAGCGCCAAACAGTCCAAGGACGAAGACAAGGTCGGGATTGGCCTCCATGCGATGATGGAGCAGGATCCCACCCTGAATGTGGTCTGGGATCCCGAAATCAGCCAGAACCTCTTCTCCGGTATGGGAGATCAGCACCTCGACGTTGCGCTCGAACGCCTGCGCGCCAAGGCCAAGGTCGAGATCGAAATCAAGCCGCCGAAAATCCGCTACCGCGAGACGGTGACGAAAAAGGCGGAAGGTTTCCACCGTCACAAGAAACAGAGCGGGGGCCGCGGCCAGTTTGCCGAAGTCCATCTGCGTCTTTCTCCCTCGGCGGAGCAGGACTACGAATTCACCTGGTCGGTTTTCGGGGGAGCCATCCCGACCAACTACCAGTCGGCCATTGACAAGGGATCGCAGATGGCCCTCGAGAAGGGCATCCTGGCCGGGTACCACGTCAAGGGCATCCATGTGGACTGCTTCGACGGCAAGTACCACCCGGTGGACTCCTCGGATATGGCCTTCCAGATTGCCACCATGCAGGCGTTCAAGAAGATCGCCCTGGAAGCCGGTCCGATCATCCTCGAACCGATCTGCCTGGTGACGACCACCGTGCCCGAGCACTACATGGGCGATGTCATGGGGGACGTGAGCCAGCGCCGGGGCCGTATCCAGGGTTCCGAAAACGTCGGCAACAAGGTGGTCGTCAAGGCGATCATCCCGGAAGCCGAAATGGCCTCCTATGCGCAGAACCTGCGGTCCATCACGGGGGGACGCGGCAGCTTCGAACGCGAGTTCGCGCACTACGATCCGGTGCCGCGCGAAGTGCAGGAAAAGATCATCGCCGAGTCCGACAAGGTCAAGGCTGAAGAAGAAGAATAGGATGTGTGCGGGTGGTTCCTCCGGGAAATCACCCGCAAAACTCGACCGGCCGTGCGGGGAGCGAATCCTCCCCGCGCGGCCCCCGACTGTCCATCGGGGAGCGTCATGCGACGTCCGGTTGAGCCGGTGACCCAGAAGTGCCTCACAGGCCTTCGGCCAGCCGTGGGGATCGAAGATCCCCGCGGAATCTCCCAGCGATCGGGGCGTGCGCCCGCCGGGGCGCCCCCTCGTCCAGGATCTCGGTGCGTTTTCCTTGACGGTGTGGCTCCGATCCGTTAACCTCCCACTGACACACTCCCTCCTCTTTCCGGGGACAGGCGTGTGGAATGGGTCCGATCCCCCCGTACAGGTTGGTTTCAGTGATTTCTGCTGCCGCGCTTTCTCCCTCTTATATCAGCACTCCCGAGGGAGTGACTCATCTTGCGCAACGGTGCGCCCTGGCCGACCGCATCGCCGTGGATACCGAGGCCGACAGTCTGCACCACTACCGGGAAAAAGTCTGCCTCATTCAGATCTCCATGGAGGACGACCACTACCTTCTCGACCCGCTCGCCGCGCGCGATCTGACGCCCCTGCTCGAGGTCCTGGCCCACCGCCCCCTGATTTTCCACGGGGGGGATTACGATCTGCGGATGCTTTTTCTCGGTTATGGGTTCAAGGCGCAGGAACCGGTGTTCGACACCATGCTCGCCGCGCAGATTCTGGGACATGAAAAACTCGGACTGGCCGCTCTGGTGCTGGAATTCTTCGACGTCGAACTGCCCAAATACGGCCAGAAGTCCGACTGGTCCCAGCGCCCTCTGAGCCAGGATCTCCTCGATTACGCCATCAACGACACCCGGTATCTGGAAACCCTTCAGGACCGGCTTTCCGCGCAACTCGACGAACTGGGCCGGCTTCAGTGGCATCAGGAAAGCTGCGCCCGCATGGTCGAGACCGCCCTGCACCCCAACCACGAACGCGATCCGGAGCGCGAGTGGCGTATCAAAGGCGCCAGCGCCCTTCAGGGCCGTGCTCTGGCTCTGGTGCGCGCCCTCTGGTACTGGCGTGAGGAACAGGCCAGCCTGATTGATCGCCCTGCGTTCAAGGTCCTGAACAATTCCGCCCTGCTGGAACTGGCCCAGTGGGCGGACACCCACCCGGACGAAGACTTGAGTCAGGGGCCCCGATTGCCTCGCAATTTTGTCGGGCAACGTCTTGTCTCGCTCAAACAGGCCCTTGTTCAGGCCCTCCTGCTGGCGCCCCCGCAATGGCCGTCGCGCCGCCCGTCCCGGACTTTGACGCCGTTCGATCCGGACTCGGTGCGGCCCGATGACGCGTTGGTCCTGGCGCTTCAGGCCGAGCGCGACGAAGTGGCCAAAGAAATCAACCTGCCCCCCTCGGTCCTGGCGCCGCGTTCTATTCTTCTGACTCTGGCTTCCCGTCTCCCTGTCACTCTGGAAGAAATTCTGGCTTCCACCCGGCTCATGCGCTGGCAGGCCGCTCTGCTGGCCGAGCGGTTTCTTGTGGTGCTCAAGAAAGCCGCCAAAGCGAACGGACGTCCCGCAAACGGTCTGATGCCCGCTTCGCCCGCTCCCGGGGAATCCCCTTCGGACTCACTGTGATTTTACTCGGTTTTCAACCCAGAATCCGATCGTAGATCGTCATGATCCGGTCGGTGTGTTTTTCGATGGTGAACTCGGTCTCGACGCGTTGTTTTGCGGCCTGGCCCAGGCGTTCCACTTGGGTTCGGTCTTCCATCCATCCTGCCAGACACGTCGCCAGCGCCTCACCGTCGTCCTCGCCGCCCCCGATCAGGCTGCCCGTTTCCCCATCCACGATCAACTCGGGAATCCCCCCGATCCGGGTCCCGACACTGGGCACCCCCAGCGCTCCGGCCTCGATGATCGTGCGCCCGAACCCCTCGTCGTTCGAGATGAGCGCGTTGAGGTCGCACGCCTGGTACAGATCCAGAATGTCGTTCTGGAACGGGATGAACCGGACCCGGTCTTCCAGTTGTCCCTGTTTTACGATTTCGTGAAGTTGCTGCTCGTAGGGACCGTCGCTGCGGCCGCCACTCCCCACAATCAGCAGGCGCAGGCCGGGGTATCGGTCGCGCAGGCGCGCCGCCGCGCGCAGCAGCAGGTGCTGGCGCTTGCGCGGACTCAGCAGGCCGAACAGACCCACAATGAAGTGTTCCGGATCGCCCCACCCCAACTGCTCGCGCGCCTCCTGACGCGACAGCCGGGGACGAAAACCCGACAGGTCCACGCCGTTATAGACCACCTCGACGCGCTCGCGCCAGTCGGGCCAGACGTGGAAGTCACGGGCGGCGGCGTGCGAGACACACAGCACGCGGGTCGAACGGGCCAGGTCGTAATTGCGGATGCTGCGCGGGTCTATCGAGAGACGCATGTGCGTCACCACGGGCAGATCGCCCGCCTTGTGTGCCGCCCGCACGGCGTAGGGACAGGGAAAATGTTCGTTACAGTGGACCAGCGCCGCGCCCTCGGACCGCAGCAGGCGCGCCAGCTGCGCGATGCGCAGCGGGCGCATCAACATGTAACGGCCCTTGCGCCACCAGCCCAGAAACAGAATATGCGTTTCCACGCCCGCCTCACGCAGGGCCTCCACCAACCCGCCGTCCGATTGTGTGACGACGACGGGGCGATAACGCGCGGGGTCGAGGTTCGTTACCAGTTGGAGCAACGAACGCCGGGCGCCCAGAAGGCGTGAACTGGGGGTGAGATACACAACAGTACGGGGTTTCACGGGGTTTCCTGTTAGTAATAAAACTGTATTGCGTTCCTGAGGGCCCGGTTGATTCCAGAGGCGATAAAGCGCGTCGCGATTCCGATTGGGGGTGCCCATTTCGGTAATTCGGGAACGCGCGCACTCAAAGTTCAGCAACCTACCCTTTCCCCGCGCGATTGACAAGCGGAAATGTCGCGTCTCCCCACCGGCCTTTCCGGGAGAGATGAGAGAGGTGATGTTATCTTGTATGTTTCGAGCCTGAATGTACAAGATGTTGATTTGCTCAAAAAAGAAATCCTCACAAGTCGCTTTTTTTTCAAAAAAGAACTTGCGCCAAGTGTCGCAATGTGGGAAAAAAGGACACGAAAGTGGGGGGAAGTGTCAAGGAATCCCACTTCGGCGGCAAACTGGGTCTTCACCCCGATTCCGATTCGCAGTCCGAGTCCGTAAGGTCGAGAGCATGCCTCCTCTGGTTGGTTTCTTTGGACAGCACGACCTGAAAATCGACGCCAAGAGTCGAGTGACGATGCCCGCGCGTTTCAAGAGCATGCTGCGCGAACAGTACCCGCAGGACGACGAGCAGGTGGTGGTGCGTCTGAATGTGGACCGCAACCTGACGGTCGAGTCGGTCTCCAAGTTCGCCCAGGTGGTCGAGGATTTCGACCAGTATGACGAACTGGATGAGAACGCCCGCCGTTACAAGCAGTTGATGACCGCTCTGGCGACGGTGGAAAAGATCGACGCGGGCGGACGGATCCGTTTGAGTGGCGATCTGCGCCGGTTGGCGGGCATCGAGCACGACGTGATCGTCATCGGGCGGTCCAACTCGTGCGAGATCTGGGCGCGCGAGCGCTGGGAGGCCGAGCGCGACAAGGCGTTGGGCGATCTGCCGGAACTCTCCAGGCGGGTGCGTCAGGAACACATGAGTTCTATCACGCCGGTACGCTGATTCGGTTGAATCGGCGTCCAGGGCGATTATCCCTCCCTGCGGAGGGCCGCCGCAAGGCCAAATTCGGATTTCAGGGTTGAACGCCTCGTGCAATTCCATCAACCCGTTTTACTCAAGGAGGTGCGAGAACTTCTTCAGGCCCGGCCCGGAGACATTCTGGTTGATTGCAATCTGGGAACCGGGGGACATAGCCTCGCTTTGCTCGAAGACAGTGAAAGGGAGGGGCATCTGGTCGGTTTAGACTTGGACCATGACATGATCGAGCTGGCCCACCAGCGGTTCCGTTCCAGCGGATTGCCTTCCAGTTGTTACTCTCTCGTACACGCGGATCACGGCGAATTGGCCCGGGTTATGGGCGACCTGGGCCTGCCACAAGCAAACAAGATCCTTTTGGATCTCGGATGCTCTTCCCTTCACTTGGATCTTCCCGAGCGCGGGTTCTCCTTCACGGCCGACGGACCGCTCGACATGCGCTACGACCGTTCGGAAGGAAAACCCACCGCCGCTTCGATCGTGAACTCCTGGCCGGAGGCCGAACTGGCGCGGTTGTTTCGGGACAAGAGCGACGAGCGGTGGGCCGCGCGGATTGCGCGGCGGCTGGCGGAAAGGCGCGAAACCCGGCCTTTCACCACCACGGCGGATCTGGCGGCGGAAGTGGCCGCGGCGATCCCCCGCAAGGCTTGGCCGCCGAAGATTCACCCCGCCACGCGGGTGTTTCTGGCCCTCCGGGTCGAGGTCAATGGCGAGGATCGCGCGTTGCGATCCGCCCTCGAGGCCGCCCTCGAATTGCTGGCTCCGGCGGGCCGTCTGGCGGTCATCACGTTCCAGAGTCACGAGGACCAGGTGGTCAAGCGGCTCTTCCGGCAGGTGTGCCGGGACGTGATTGACGAGGTGGACCCCTACGGGCGGGTGATCGAACCGGCGCGGTTTCGCGATCTGACGCGTCACCCCGTGCAGGCAGGACCTGAAGAGGAGCGAGAGAACCCCCGCGCGCGCAGCGCCAAGCTGCGGGCGATCGAGAGGAAGTAGGACTGGCGAGTCAACGTCGAGCAGTTGCGTCACCGATCCCGTAGTTCTTGCAGAAGAGACGACTCATGACTCCTTTAACGCGATGCAAACGAATCAAACCCCGTCCCAGTCGCCACCTGCGGGTGGCGCTCCTCCTGCGCACCTTTTCGTTGCTGGTGGTGCTGGCCGGGCTGGCTGCGGTGCAGATTCACCTGCGGTTCCGCACGGGGGACTTGCGTATCGAGACGCGCAAGTTGCAGGAGTCGCGCGACAAACTCTCGAATATGCGGGTGGGGCTGGTCTCCGAGGTGGAACGTCTGAAGTGTTACAATCTGAAGTTCCGCGAGGCTTCCCAGGAATTGGGATTGCGCGAGTGTCACCCCGACAGCAGTTCGCGGGTGGTCGTCTCGGCCAGTGTGATCGAGAAGTGGTCGGGGTGGAGCGCTGAACCGGCCGATGAACCGCAGGAGGAACAGGATTCCTCGATCCGCAAGGCGGCTGAACTGGGCGAGCGGGTCTTGTCGTGGTCCACGCCCTCCATGGCGCGCGAGCCGCGCGTCAGAAAGAAGAACTGAGTGGCGCCGGTCGAGCGAATAAACCGCTCCACCGTTTTGAAAAGATTCTCTCCTGGCCAACCGGCGATGCAAAGCCGGGGTTGGAACCGCCCCGGTCAGGTCCTTGCAGTGCGCCTCTTGTGAGTTGGCTTGCTGGTTCCCGGACTCGAAATTCGAGTCCCCGGTGTTTCAGGGCACAGCGCCGGGTGTTCTTTCTCAACGTATTCGGGGGTTTTGAGCGCGCGGTCCTGCGTGCGAGACTTTCCGAATGCCTCATCATGCCAGATTTGACCAGGCCGGCGTTCGTTCCCATTCGAGCGATCGCAACCTCTCCTGCTGATACCCGCTGACCGTTCCTTTCCCTTTTCCCGTTGGCTCGCGCTGATTCCTCTTCCACTCTTCACGCTGATACGCCGCCGACTCCCGTTCTCGTTCTCTCTCAGCGACAGTTCCCGTGTAACGGTTCCCGCAGCCCGTACCCGAGCGAAAAAACAACTCCGCTTGGCTGCCCCCTCGCAAGAGTTTCCGCCGGCCTGGTCATTTTATTTGGCTTGATGTCCCCGAACGCAAAAAAATCGTCCACCGCCGGACGTTCCGGTTAAGTCCAGCCATTTCAGAGTCTCGTTGCGCCGGCGCAGGAGGTGTCCGAGCCGGACGGAGCGGCCCTCCATGCGGGGGGCGAAAGGGGGGCTTGACTAAACACGCGCGAGTTGCTTTAATCGAAGATTGAGGTGGGGGGGGACGCGCGCCAGACCCTCCTGGATGCACGCCGGACCCTGCAGTGTGGCCTTTTCCCCCCTTGAAAAATGATTGCGAAGCACGCCGCGACGGAGTTTGCAAGGCATGAAATCTGGGCGCTCTCTTTTCCTTCTTTCCAGTCTTATGAGTCTTTTTCTCAGCTTGTCCCCCCTTGGCGGGGCCGAGGAAACCGCCTATCGTCTGGCGGTCAACGACCGCCTGACCAGTCAGAGTCTCGCCCCGCTTTCGGGGGCCGGGCGGTGCGTCTCGGTTGAAGATTTTGCCCGCCTGACCGGTGTGCAGCTACGCCAGGAGGCCCAGACGACTCTCCTGAAATCGGGAGAACAGGAACTGAACCTCGACGCGGCGGACAATGCCAGCTTTCCCCACGTGGAGAACCGCCTCTTCGCCCCCGTCGCTTTCCTCTGTCTCCACCTGGGGTTTTCCTGCGACATCAACCCCCAGTATGGGTATGTGCGCATTTTGACCACGGATCAGGCCATGTCGCGCGATCAGTTCATCCGCCACTTCGGGGGGCCGCTGGAAACCGAACGGATACAGCGTTCGTTTGACAACCACCAGGTCACGCGGGGCATTCTGGTCGCCAACGATACGGTCGAGAGTGACGTGCTGACGATTCTGGTGTCGGAGAAATGTTTTGTTCCCCTGGTCGCTACCGCGCAAGCCCTTGGGGGATCGGTGGCGGCCACCAGCAGTCCATTGGCGCTTCGGGTCCAGTCGCCGAAGGTGAAACGCACCCTGATGCTGGACGCGAATCCGGTGGTCTGTCGTGGGTTCAAGATCCACGGTTCCGGCCCCGCGCTCGAGCATGAAGGCCTGATTTACGCGGAAGCGTCGTGGGTGGCGTCTGTGTTTGGGGCGCAGGTGAGCCGGTTTGCGCCGGGCAATGCCGTGCGTCTGGTGACGGTTCCCAACGCCAAACCGGGCGAGATGTTGTTGCTGCCCAGTCCCCGGCTCAATGCCGCGGTCGCCGCGGCGCAAAAGGCGAACCGGGCGATGAACAAGGTGGTCTATCTGACCTTCGACGATGGACCTTCGGCCAACAATACCCCCCAGGTCCTCGATATCCTCAAACAGAACAATGTCAAGGCGACCTTCTTCATTCTGGGGCGGTCGGCCAAAACCTACCCCGCACTGCTCAAGCGCATCCATGACGAGGGGCATTCCATCGGCAACCACTCCTATTCGCACGATTACAAGAAACTCTACTCGAGCGCGCAGGTCTTCATGGATGAGGTGCATCAGACCGACAACCTGTTTCAGGAACTGCTGGGAACCCGCAGCAAGATGCTCCGGGCGCCGGGGGGGACGGTGGGCCATTTCAAGGCCGACTTCTTCGACCGGGTTCACGCCGAGGGGTTCAAGGTGTACCAGTGGACGATTGACAGCGGCGACAGCAAGAGCCTGCACGTGCAGGCCGAGACGATCATTGCCACCGTCGAAGGGGAATTGAAGAAGTACAACGAAGCCATCATTCTGTTTCACGACAGTGACACGAAGAAGGAAACGGTACGCGCATTGCCCGTGGTGATCAACTATCTGCGTCAGGAGGGATATGACATCCGTCCGTTGACGCCGGACACACAGATCAACGGGTCACGCGTCATCCTGTGATGTCAGGCGGACCCCGCGGGTTCTGTTTCTGGAGCGAGTGACATGGCCGAACCTCATCCCATGGAAACCCGGTATCTGCATCGCACGATTCTGGTGGCGATGGGGTTCTCTTTGTTTTTCGGCCTGATTGTGGCGCGGCTGTGGTTCCTGCAGGTCTATGCGCACGACGATTACGTGAATCAGGCCCGCAAGCAACAGAATATCACCATTGATGTCGAACCGCGTCGCGCCAGCATTTACTCCTCCAATGGCGACCCCCTGGCGATCAGTGTGCCACGCAAGTCGGTGTATCTGGAGCCGGAGTACCTCGAAGAGAGCGAGGATCCGGCCTTCCCGGCCAATCTGGCGCGGGATCTGGCCCGGTGCGTTTATGGGGACGAGTTGAGCGAGGCGGAATTGCAGACTAAGGCGGACGCCTTCGCCACTCGAATGCGCCTGCAGAACGATCTGAAACTCAAAGGAACGGACGAGGCGAAAACGACGGAAACGGAAACCCTCCTCAAGGGGGTGGTGAATGGCCAGAGCCGGGCGTTCCTGCGGGGGAAAATTCTCGGTCAGGATGCCACGCTGAGTGGAGAGGTCAAGAACCTCAAGCCCATCACACTCCAGGGTAAAGTCGGGGGGAAGACCGAGGTCACCTTCAGTGGCGAAGCGATGAAGAACCGCTCGATCACCCTGACCGGCGAAGTGGAGGGGCGCACACTCGAACTCAAGGGGTTCCTGGCGTGGCGTCCCCGATTCCTCGTCGGGCGGCGTCTCGATGACGAAAAAGTCGAACAACTCGACCGCCTGATCAAGAAATATGAATTACCGGCGCAGACCATTCGTCCCCGGGAAGAATGGGAACGCAATTATCCCAATGGCTCGCTCGCGGCGCATGCCATCGGCCTGACGCGGTCCGACGACTATGGAGACAACATCGGCGCTTCCGGGGTGGAACGCCAGTTTTCCGAGGATCTTCAGGGAAACCTGTCCACCTACACGATGCAGGCCGCTTTCCGCCAGAGTCTGGCGCCGCTCGATGAGGCGGCCTACACCTCCGCCACGGGCAACCATGTCTATCTGACGCTCAACAAGGCGATCCAGCAATACGCCGAAGAGGCGCTGGCCCAGCGGATTGGGGATCCGGAGATCCGGGCCAAAGCGGGAGTCTGTCTGGTCCAGGAAATCGAAACCGGCGCGATCCTGGCGATGGCCTCCTATCCCACGTTCGACCTGAATGCCCCCCCCTCCGAAGTGCCCCGCAATCGCTGTATCGGCGATGCGATCCAGCCTGGATCGGTCATGAAGATCTTCACCTCGATGGCCCTTCTGGAAAACAACAAAATGTCCCCCTACGAGATCATTGATTGCGACAACAAGGTCCATGTCTTCGATGTGGGACGATCCAAGGGGTACCGGGTGGTGGACTCTCACTCGGTTGGGGTCGTGCCGGTCATGCGCGCCTTTGCCGAGTCGAGTAATATCGGATTCGTCAAACTGGGCTTGCGGCTCGAGAAGGACGAATTCTACCGCCAACTGCAACGCCTCCATTTCGGTGAACGGACGGGGATCGACCTCCCGGGCGAAAATCCGGGACGCCTCTATCCCGTTGACACCTGGACGATTTTCTCCCGCATTTCGGTCTCGTTCGGCTACGAACTCATGGTGACTCCCATTCAGGTGATTTCCGCCGTCTCGGCCATTGCGAACGGAGGGCATTACATGCGGCCCTACATCCTCAAGGAAGTCCGGTCGCCCAGGAACGAGATACTCCGGCGTCAGCAACCGGAAGACCTCGGCAAAATCTGTGAGCCGGAGACCGCCAAGATTCTCATGTCCATGATGGAACAGGTCGTCGTATCTGAGACGGGTTCCGGCAAGGGCGCCGCCGTGCCCGGCTATCATGTCGGCGGGAAGACGGGGACCACGCGCAAGGACGACAAGCCTGACGAAGATTCGCCCGAGAATCGCTACTACTCCTCCTTCACGGGGATCATTCCCCTCGACCACCCGAAAATCGCCATCTATTGCTGGCTCGACGAGCCACAGGGCAAGACAATCTACGGTGGCAAGGTGGCTGCGCCCGTCTTCCAGCGGGTCGCCGAACATGCCATGCGGGTTCTGGCCATTCCGCCCGATCCGGTCCTGCTGGCCGAGGCCGTAGCCAAAAAAGAGAAGGAAAAGAAGAACGATACGGAGAAAGAGAGTCGGCCCCGCAAGAACAAGGCTACGGAAACGTCGCAAACGCTGACTGCCGGGATGGACTACCTGCCCAAGCCGATGCCCGTTCCGGAAGGGACCATGCCCGACCTGACCGGGCTGACTCTGGCCGAAGCGGTCGAGCGGGTTCAGGCGCTGGATCTGGATATGAAACTGAAAGGTACGGGGGTTGTCATGCAACAGGAACCGCTGCCGGGTACGCCGATCAAACCGGCCATGCAGGGACTGATTACGTTCGATAGTCCGGAAAAGTTGACGGGAAAGATGAGGAATCCGCAATGACAAGCAAGCATCCGGTTTTCGAGATTCCGGAAAGACTGGCGCGTGTCTGCGCTCCCTCGCTTGGGGTTCTGTTTGAACGGGCGGGTTTGGTGCTGCCGCCCGAAATAGATCCCGACAATCCGATTTCCGGTTTCGAGGACGATTCGCGGGCCGTGCAGCCCGGCTTTGTGTTTATTGCGGTGCCGGGCGAGGCCGTGGATGGGCATCGTTTCATGGCCCAGGTCCTGCGCGCTGGAGCCGCGCTCGTCGTGGCGCAGCGCATCCCGGCGGACGTGGATGCGGCCCTGCTCGGTCTTGCCGAGTCTCCGGCGGTTTCCCTGGGCGACCTGCGGGCCGAATCGGGCCAGCCGCGCGCGGTGGGCCGCGTTCTGCTGGTCGAGGACACCCGCGCCCTTCTGGGGCATCTGGCGCAGGCCTACTGGGGCAATCCCTCGCGGCGCCTTCAGGTCATTGCGGTGACGGGTACCAACGGTAAAACCACGACGACCTATCTGGTGGAGGCGGCGCTTCGCAACCTGCGGCGCTTTCCCGCGCTCTTTGGAACGATCGAGTACCGGCTGGGCGGCCAGTCGAGCGAAGCGCCCAACACCACGCCCGGCGCGCTCGATCTGGCGCGCATGATGGCGCTGGCGCTGGACCGCGACGCGGACTCCGTGGTCATGGAAGTCAGCAGCCATGCCCTGGTCCAGAAGCGCGTCGAGGGGATTCAGTTCGCCGCCGCCGCGCTGACCAATGTCACGCAGGACCACCTGGACTTCCACCACACGATGGAAGAATATGCCGAGGCCAAGCGCCTGCTCTTCACCCAGTGCAAACCCCGCGTCGCGGTTTTCAATCTGGACGACCCGGTGGCGCGCCGGTTTGCCGCCGAACACGAGGGCGCGAAGATCACCTTCGGCCTGAACCGCGAGTACGACCCCGACCTTTGTCCCGAGAGCCTCGAGACCACTTCGTCGGGCATGCGGCTTTCGCTCCGCATTCGGTGCAAGGGCACCTGCAAGACCGTCTCGGTCACTTCCCCTCTGCAGGGCAGTTTCAACGCCTCGAATCTGCTCACCGCCGCCGGACTTTGTGCCGCGCTCGGCCTGGCGCCCGAACAGATTGCCGCCAGCCTCACCGGCGCCAAGGGCGCGCCCGGGCGGCTCGAACCGATCCTGCTCGGCCAGTCGTTTCAGATCTTCGTGGATTACGCCCACACGCCCGACGCCGTCGAGCGTCTCTTGGAAAATATCCGCCCCATCACCACCAAACGCGTGATTGTGATTCTCGGGTGCGGGGGAGACCGCGACCCGGGCAAGCGGCCCAAGATGGGCGCGGCCATGGGCCGGCTGGCCGACTACAGCATCGTCTCGACGGACAATCCCCGCACCGAAGACCCGGCCCTGATCGCGGCTGCCGTCGAGGAGGGGGTCCGTTCCACCGCCCAATCGGGCGCCTATGAAGTTTGTCTGGATCGCCGCGAGGCCATCCGACGCGCGTTGACGATGGCGGCTCCGGGGGATACGGTGGTCATTGCGGGCAAGGGACACGAAACCTATCAGGAAGTCCGGGGCGAGCGCCAGCATTTCGACGATCGCGAAACCGCCCGCGAACTCCTGCGTGAATTGAACCGGGTGTGAGGATCTGTCGAAACGATACCGGTAAGACCCATTGTACAGAAAAGAGACATTAACAGAATTCCATGAAACTGACTGCTCCTGAAATCCAGAACGCCGCCTCGGGCCGATGGCTTCCCGCCATGCCGGATCGGACGTTCGAGTCCATCTCGACCGACACGCGCCAGCTGCGCCCGGGCGATCTCTTTGTGGCGTTGCGGGGCGAATCGTTCGACGCGCACGATTTTCTGCCCCGGGCCGTCGAGGCGGGCGCCGCCGCGCTGGTGATTGCGGCCTCCACGCCGCCCGAAAAACGCCCGGCTGCGATTCCGCTTCTGGAAGTTCCCGATACCCTGCGTGCGCTGGGCGATCTGGCGGTGGCCTGGCGCGGCAAGTGTCCGGCCCGGCGGATCGCCGTGGTGGGCAGCTCGGGCAAAACCACCACCAGGAACATGCTCGCCGCCATCCTGCGCGAGGCCGGTCCCACCCACGCCTCGGCGGGTAATTTCAACAACCTGATCGGCGTGCCGCTGAGTCTTTTCACGCTCGAACCTTCGGCGCGCTGGAGTGTGCTCGAACTCGGCATGAATCTGCCCGGGGAATTGACCCGTCTGACCGCCATCGCCGATCCGGATCTGCTCCTTCTGCTCGGGATCGGGTCTGCGCATGTGGGGCAGTTCGGTTCCCAGGAAGCGTTGCTCGAGGCCAAGGGCGAGTCGGTCCGGGCGTTGCGACCGAATGTTCCGATTCTGTTCGACTCGGGAAACACCAACACGTGGCGGATCATCGAGCGCTGGGGGAACGACCACCCCCTCTCCACTTTTTCCACGGATGGACGGGAAGCCGGGGTCTGGAGCGACGCGATCGAACCCGCCGAGGGGCGGCAGGGCTACTGTTTCACGCTCCACCTCGAGGGAACCTCGCACCGGGTCCTGTTGCCCATGTTTGGCCGTCACAATGTCGCCAACGCCACGGCGGCGGCCGCCGCCGCACGGGCGCTGGGGGTGGCGCCCGAGGAGATCGTGCGGGCGCTTTCCAATTTTCAGGCCGCCTCCATGCGGTCGGAAATTCGCGAGGCGGGGGGGGTGACGTTTGTGGTGGACTGTTACAACGCCAATCCCGAATCCATGCGCGCCGCGCTCGAGTCGGTGTCCGATCTGCTTGCGCGTCACAAGCGCCTCTTCCTGGTACTGGGCGACATGCTCGAATTGGGGGAGGATGCCCGCCGGTGTCACCTGGCTCTGGCTGGACAGGCGGCCGCGCTGCCGTTCGAAGAATTGTGTCTGGTCGGACGCGAAACCCGGGTGATGGCCGAGGCGTTGGCCCATGCCGACAAGCGGGTGACGCACTTCGAGGATCTCGAGGCGCTTCGGGCGACCCTTGAATCTCGCCTGCAGCCGGGCGATCTGGTGCTTTTCAAAGCCTCGCGCGGCAACCGGCTGGAACGCGTGGCCGATCCTCTGATTCAAACTCTGTCCCAGGAAAAGGGTGTGAAAGACTAGTCCCCATGTTTTATGAACTTTTGAAATTTCTGTTTCCGAACCTCGCGATGGGGACTTATTTCCGAATCTTCGGTTACACTTCGGTTCGGGTGCCCTGCGCCCTGGCGTGTGCCTTCATCACCAGTCTGCTCATCGGACCGGCGATTATCCGGCGTCTCATCCGGCTCAAGGCCGGTCAACCGATCAAACAATTCAAGACGGCGGAGTTCAATATCCACCAGCACAAACATGGCACCCCCACGATGGGGGGGATCATTATCCTTTTTTCCACGACTCTGGCCGTGCTGCTCTTCTGCGACCCCGGAAATTCCTACGTCTGGATGACGTTGCTCATGATGCTGGGCGCCGGCGCCCTCGGGTTCGCGGACGACTATAAAAAGGTCGCTCTCAAAGACAACAAAGGGGTCTCGGCCAAAACCAAACTGATTGTCCAGACCCTGCTGGGATTGCTTCTGGGGGTGTTCCTGTACCTGGGACATTCGCACACGGCCTATGGCCCCCTGCTTCTGGAAAACGCCGACATTCTGAACCGCCCGGCTTTTGTGGCCGAAATGCAGAAAGGCAAGACGCCGCTGGGGGATACCCTGCGCGCGCAACTGCCGTTGAATCTCGTGCAACGTCTGGACGCTTTCGATGGGTCGCCCGAAGCGGCCAACCAGGTTCTTCCGGTTCTCCTCAAGGAACTCAACACGGTGATTCAGGGGAAAGCGCTGTACGATCCCCAACTGTATCAGGGGATCGCGCTCACCGACGAAGCGCGCGAGCGTCTCGAATCCTACCGCCTCGAACAACAGATGGAACCGGGCAAGGAACGGCCGGAATCCGGTCGTCTGGAACCGCCCGCCATCCCCAGCACCCGCTTGAACCGTTACCTGCTCGAGTCCGCCTACCCCACCCTGGTTGCCCACAACAAGGTTGTGCGGGGGGATGCCTACCTCCTGGTTCCCTTCTTCAAGAACGTCTATCCGTACATGGGGGTGCTGTTCATCTTCTGGGTGGCCTTCGTGCTGGTTTCCAGTTCCAACGCCGTCAACCTGACCGATGGTCTCGACGGCCTGGCCATCAGCACGGTCATCACCGTTTCGTTGCCTTATCTGATGATCGCCTATCTGGTCAGCCGTTTCGACTTCGCTTCCTATCTGTATGTGCCGCACATCCCGCAGGCGGGGGAATTGAGTGTCTTCATGGCCGCCATGCTCGGGTCGGCGCTCGGGTTCCTCTGGTTCAACTCGCACCCGGCCGAGGTCTTCATGGGCGATACCGGTTCGCTGGCCCTGGGCGCCGCCATCGGAGCGGTGGCCGTTCTCACCAAGCATGAAATCCTCCTGATTCTCATCGGGGGGATTTTCGTGATCGAAGCGTTCTCCGTGGTGCTTCAGATTGCGAGTTACCGCCTGCGCGGCAAGCGCATTCTGCTCATGTCGCCCCTGCACAACCACTTTGTTAAAAAAGGGGTGAATGAGGCCAAGATCATTTCGCGCTTTTTCATTTTTGCCACCATCCTGGCCATGGCCGGGCTCAGTACGCTGAAATTGAGGTGATCCCGATGAATAACAGCTCCTTCCTCCTCGACCACTCGTCCTTTCTCATCTTCGGCGCCGCCCGCAGTGGACTGGCCGCCGCCCGTCTCCTCCAGTCCTTCAACAAGCGGGTCGCCCTCTATGACGAGGCGCAGGGCGCCCGGGGCGAAGAAATCCGCCGCCTGGCCGAAGCCGAGGGATTGCCCCTGCTGACCCATCTGGACGGAGGCGAGATCGCCGAGCAGTGGGAGGTACTGGTGCTCAGCCCCGGCATCCCCACGACCCATCCACTGGTGGCGGCTGCCGAAGAGGGTGGCTGTGTGGTGCGTTCGGAGATCGAGATCGGCTACCAGGCTTGCCCGGCCCCGATTGCCGCCATCACGGGCACAAACGGCAAGACCACCGTCACGCACCTTCTGACCCACCTGCTCCAGCAGGCCGGACGGCCGGCGGTCATGGCGGGCAACGTGGGACGCGCGCTCTGCGACGCCGTGCTCGAAGA
>DAOPYU010000028.1:0-18654 GCA_035353095.1 Candidatus Sumerlaeota bacterium
CTGGGTGGGCCGGAAATGCCGTCGGCTCTGGGAGTGGATGAGCGGATCCTGCTCGAACGCGAGGAAGCGGCGATGGCGCAGTTGCCCCCGCGTCACGAGGAAGAACATATGGCCCACTTGACCGAAAAGAGCCCGGAAGAGGCGAAAGAGGGTCTCGAGAATCAGCAGTTGGATGACGAGATTCTGGCTCTGGCCAAGGATAACCCCAAGAAGGTGCCGCTGGTGTTGCGTTCCTGGATAGAGGGAACCGTCAAGCCGGTCTGACATGCAAGGAAAGCCTGTGAGTCGCGCCTCGTCCGGTCGCAGGTCGTGTCACAACCCTGAAAGGACATCTGAACCATGTCGCCCCGAGATCCTTCTTCCCTGTCCGGTTCAGAACGAATCGCGGTTCTGTTGCTTTCTACGCGTGAGGATGTGGCGCGTACCATCATGGAGCGGCTTCCCGCCGACATGTTGCAGCGGGTGACCAAGCATTCGGCGATGTTGCGCGATGTGTCGCCGGAGGTCATCCGAGAGGTCAAACGCGACTTCATCGAACAGATGCGCAAAGGTACGGCCTTGACCCTGGGCAACTCGCGCGAGACCATCAAGAACCTGTTGTCGCAGTTCATGAAGCCGGAAGAAGTGGAAAAACTGACGCTGGATCTGGAATCCACGGGCGACGAGAGCGAGGGGCTGGACGCCATGAAATGGATGTCGCCCGACACGATCGCCGCATTTTTGCGCAACGAACACCCCCAGACCATCGCTCTGGTTCTGGCGCACCTGGACTCGGCACAGGCGGCGGCGGTGCTTTCGCGTCTCAAGCCGTCGGTCCAGCCGGAGGTCATCATGCGCATGACCACGCTCGACCGGGTGGCGCCGCTGGTGCTGCGCAATCTCAACCAGGTACTCAAGGAAGAATTGATTTCGTCCGCTTCGGCCCAGAGCGAAGTGTTGGGTGGGCCGCAGGCGGTGGCGGAACTTATGAACAACGTGGATAAGAACACTGAGACGAGCATTTTCGAGGCGATCGAGGAAATCAATCCGTCGCTTGTTGAAGACATTCGCGAGCTCATGTTCACGTTCGAGGACCTGGTGGCGGTGGACAACCGCGGCATGCAGGAACTGGCCAAGAACGTCAGTCAGGATCAGCTGGTGCTGGCCCTCAAGACCGCCTCGCAGGAGATCAAGGACAAGTTCTTCTCGAGTATTTCGTCGCGCGCTTCCGACATGATCCGCGAGGAACTCGAGGTGATGGGACCGGTGAAGTTGAGCGACGTGGAAGCGGCGCAGCAGGAGATCGTGAAGATCGCCCGCCAGCTCGAGGAGGAAGGCAAACTGGTGTTGGCCGGCAAGGGAGGAGGCGAGTCGCTTGTCTGAGAACCGGGTCTTCCCTTTTTCCCGGCATATCGCTCCCGAAGTCGGCGCGTACGAGGGTTTTCAGTCCAATGTGTTCCCCGAGGTTCCCAGGCCGAAGGAGCCACAGATTCCTCTGTTGATCGAACCGTTGCTGCCCGAGTCCGAGAAACGTCCCTGGGAAGACACGGATGTCTATCAAGAGGAAGAGGGCCCTTCCGAAACCCCCGAGGAACAGATGCGGCGTGAGGCCGGGGAGTATCTGAACCAGGCCCGCGAAACCCTGGAAGCCGCCCGTGAAGAAGCCCGCCAGATCGAAGCGGACGCACAGGCGGAACGGGAGAAAGCCCGGCAACAGGCGGCACAGGTGCAGGCCGAGGCCGACCAGGCACTGGAGCAGGCCCGCCGTCAGGCCGAGGAAATGGTGTCGCGCGCCCAGGTCCGAACCGACGAGATCGAAGCCAAGGCCTATCAGGCCGGATTCGAACAGGGGGAAGAGGCGGGACGCCGACTCAACGAACAGAAAATCGAGTCGGTGATGCGTCGCCTCGAGGGAATTCTCGAACAGGTGACGACCCAGTGCAACCGACTGGTAGATGACCGTGAAGAAGAACTGGTTAAACTGGCTTACCTGATTTCACTGCAATTGATCCATCGGGAGATCCAGCAGACCCCCGAGGTCGTTCTGGATGTGGTGCGGGCCGGCATCACGCGTCTCAAACGGGCGCAACGGCTCACCATTTTTGTCTCCCCCCACGATTTCTCCTTTATCGAGAACCATCTGGATGTCATCCAGGAGTGGACCGAGACGGGAACCCGGATCACCGTCGAGCCGCAGGAAACGGTCGGACGCGGGGGGTGCCTGATTCACAGTAACGCGGGCGAAGTGGATGCGACAATCGCCACCATGGTCCGGCACATGTTCGAGCGGATCTGGGGTGAAGACTCCGCCGCCGAACTGCTCGACTCCGAACCGGAAACCCCGTCTCTTCCCACCGAATAGAGGAATGACACCGTGTTGAAAGTGCGCACCCTCCAGGGCCTTCGCAGTGTGGTCGAGCAGACCGACACGATCCGCGTGACCGGCTATGTCACGCGGGTGGTGGGAACGGTGATCGAGGGCCAGATGGCCGATTGTGCCGTGGGGCAGATGTGTCATATCGAGACCGATTCGACCCGGCGGCTGGTACTGGCTGAGATCATCGGGTTCAACGGACACAATGTGATTCTGATGCCGCTGGGCGACATGCGGGGCCTGCATCCGGGCAGCCGGATTCAAGTCATTTCCTCCTCGCCCCAGGTGCAGGTGGGAACGGCTCTGCTGGGCCGCGTGCTCGACGGCATGGGGAACCCGATTGACGGCAAAGGACCACTGGTCTGCCAGGAAGAAACACCCCTGTACGCCGAACCGATCAACCCGTTCTACCGTCGGCGGATTCACGAGCCGCTCGACGTGGGGGTCCGCGCCATCAACGCGTTGCTGACCGTGTGTGTGGGGCAGCGCATGGCCATCATGGCCGGCTCGGGGGTGGGCAAGAGTACGCTGCTGGGCATGATGGCGCGCAACACGACCGCCGACATCAATGTGATTGGACTGGTCGGCGAGCGTGGGCGTGAACTCAAGGATTTCATGGAGCGCGACCTGGGGACCGAGGGGCTGAAGCGTTCGGTGGTGGTGGCGGCCACGAGTGAAGTGCCCGCGCTCATCCGGGTGCGCGCGGCGTTTCTGGCCACAGCCATTGCGGAGTACTTCCGCAGTCAGGGACAGAAAGTTCTCCTGATGATGGACTCCGTGACGCGTTTTGCGATGGCGCAGCGCGAGGTGGGACTGGCCGCCGGAGAACCTCCGACCAGCAAGGGGTACACCCCGTCCGTCTTTGCCCTGTTGCCGCGCCTGCTCGAACGGGTCGGGATGGGGCAGGAAGGAACCACGGGCAGTATCACGGGACTTTACACGGTACTGGTCGAGGGCGACGACCTCACCGAACCGATCGCCGACAGTGTGCGATCCATTCTGGATGGGCACATTGTTCTTTCGCGCGACCTGGCCGACCGGGGACACTACCCGGCGATTGACACCCTGGGCAGTGTCAGCCGTCTGATGCCCGACGTGGTGGAGCCGGCCCACATGCAGGCGGCGCAGAAGATCGGTTCGTACCTGGCCGCCTATCGCCGGGCCGAGACGCTTATCAACATCGGAGCGTACGCCCGGGGGGCCAATCCGGAAATTGATACCGCCATCCAGATGATCGGGGACATCAATGCGTTCTTGCGGCAGGCGACCTTCGACCGGGCCGAGTATGGCGCCTGCGTGGCGCTCCTGCAGCGGCTCGCCCAGCGCGAGCAGCATGCGGCTGTGCCGGGGGGCGCACCCGCCCGGGTGGCGGGCCGATAAGGGGTTTCTTCGCTCGGGGTTTTGTGGGACATTTAATGGAATGCGTCATCATCATGTTGGTGTTCGAGGTTTGGATTCTATAGAAGCGAGTTGGAGCGGTGGATATGGGTGTGGAGAAAATTCAGCCCGAAAGGCTGATACCTACGGCAGCCCAGGGCAAGCGTAGCGTCGCCCCGGGGAAGGAGAAGTCTTCTTTCGAACCCTGAAAGGGTTCAACATGAAGAAGGAACTCCTGTTGTTCCCCTTCAGGGACCGAAAAAAGGGAAATCGTGTCCCGGGGTAACGCTTCGCTCTACCCCGGGCTATCGTTATCTCAATCCCTTTCAGGGATTTTGAAAAGTGGGGACACAACGTCTCCTTTTGTTACAATTCCAGGATGCGCCCTTTTCTGAAGGACAGGTACCATGCCGTTCCGATTTTCCCTCCAGGAAGTTCTCGACTATCGCCACCGCATTGAGGAAGTGCGGCAGGCCGAGATGGAACAGATGCGGCGGCAGGCCGACGAAGTGCGCGCGCTGATCCAGCAGGCGCGCCAGCAGCGCGCGAATTACCGGGCGGAATTGAACGAACAGATCCAGCAGGGCAAGGGGTTTGCGCACCAGCAGATCTACCTGAACTACCTCAAGGCGATGGATCTGCTGATCGAGCGGAGCGAGGAACACCTCCTGCAGTTGCAGCGTGAGCTCGAGCGGCGCCGCCTTCGGCTGGTACAGGCTTCGCGCGACCGTCAGGTCATGGATGAGTTGAAGAAAGATGAACGCAAGCAGTATCTGATCGAGGAACGGCGGTTGCAGACCAAGGATTTCGACGAAATCGCCGTGCGGAACTATTTGCTGAGTCAGCGGGAAAAAAATGCCCGCTCGGAGGAAGGGAACCCATCATGAACCCGAAATCGAGCCGAGTGAAAGGGGCTTATCAGCCCATTCGGATCCTTGCATTTTCTATAGTTATTGTCATGGGAGCCGGACTTTCCAGATTTGCCGGGTGGACGCCGGTCTTTGGTCCCGTCTTTGCAAGTGAAGTCGAACAGCAGAAGGAGGCGAAGCGTTCCGCACAGGAGGCGGGCGCTTCCGAAAACGCGAAGGCCTATGACGCCCTGCTGGAAAATGTACCGATTGATCGGGAGTACCTGCGTCAGCTCAAGGAACGCGAGGAAGCCGTAAAACTCCGCGAACTGGAAGTCGCGACCAAGGAGAAGGAACTCCAGAGGCTTCAGAGCGAAATCGAGCAGAAGTTGCAGCGAATCCAGAAAACGTACACCGACATGCAGGCCGTCGCCAAGCAGATTGAAGAGGCAAACAAAAAGGGACTCGAGCAGACCCAGCAGACGCAGAAAGCCACGAGCGAAATCGCCAGCAAACAGCGCGACAAGGAAGTCGCCGAGGCGATCAAACGCTACAAGGCCATGGCGCCGGCCACTGCCGCCGGGTTCCTGATCCAAATGGATGTGGAAACTGCCGCGACAATCTTCAAGGGCCTTTCTCCCACGCAGGTGGGCGCGATTTTCGATGCGATGATGGAAGAGGTTGGGACCGGAAAGGATGCCGAGCTCAAGAAGAAGAGGATGGCCGAGATTTACGAACGGCTCGTGGATTCAAAGGCGGCGTCTAAGAAGGCGGCAGTCGAGCCCGGCGCTTTGAAGTCGGGGACCGAAACCCCCACGTCCACCACGCAACTCGATGGCGTGACCAAACCCGCCGGTTCGTAAGGCGTTCGCCTCCCTTTTCTTCCCTTCCCATTTTCCCCCGCTTGGGGGCGCATGTTCCTCTGCTCGTCAAAAGGCCGCCAGAAACCTTATGGAGGCCCAACGAATTGAACCAGAGGACGGTGGCCAATGCAAAGCAGTCCTTCCGTTGACACGTCCAGAGGCTGGATCGGTCAGACGCCCCCCGCAGGCGCGACACAACGCGTCGGCAAGGCCGAAACCCGTTCGCCGGAAACACCCCGTGCCGTCTCCGAGAAAGAAGAGGCTTTCCCGGATGTCTTGAAGCAGGTGGTGAATCCGACGAAGGGGGGAATGGCTCAGACCGCCAAGGCCCAGACGAACGGCGCCGTCTCCTCTGATTTCAAAAAGACTCAGGGTTTGTCCGACCCGGATTCCAAGTCGGAATCCAGTTCGGAAATGGCCGGAATGTTGCCGGCCTGGCTCACCAGTCTGCTCGACGGACTGGCTGTTCCTGTTTCCGCGCTTCAGGTTCCGGTTTGTGCCGGGTTCTCCGCGACCGCGGACGCACAGGCCGGGACATCGGCTGTGGTGGGGGCGGGTCAGGGACGCGCCCCGCTCGATGCGCTGTTACAGAGATTGCAGAGTGCGCTGAAAGATCAGGAGACGGTTGATCCAGACGGACAGGGAATCTCGGAAGACGAACTGGCCGTTCTCCAGAAAAGCCTGACGGAAAATGTTCCTGCCGACGCGGCGCTTGTGACGCAATTCGAGGGGACGGACGAGGGCGCGGGCGAGGAAATGTCCCTGCCGACGCTCGTTACGATCCGCCATACAACCGGGGCCGTTCGGGCTGCCGGGGATGATGGGGACAGTCAGACGGGGACCGCCGAAGAAACCCTCACGCTCGACAGCGATCCGGATGCGCGGGTATTGCTCCGGAAACTCGTGTCGGCGCGGGACGGCGATGGGGCGCTCCAGGATGGAAACGGCGCCGGACCTCAGAATCCGGTCGCGGGTCAGGCCGTGGACCTGCGGCATGCGGCCCTTCCGACGGATCGGTTTTCGCTCGACGCGACCGCGTCGCTCCGCCATGTGGACCTGACCAATGCCGTTCGGCAGGCGCAGGTGGCCATTGCCGACATGACCGAGCGGATGCAGGGCGAGGTGAACCTGAATACCGAATCGTTGCGGGCGGTTCTGCGCCTGGACCCGCCGGCGCTGGGACGACTCAACATCCGGCTCGAAATAGACGACACCCAGCGGGTAACGGCCTACCTCCATGCCGATCAGGCGCAGACGGGGGACTTCCTGCGCCAGAACGAGGGGGATTTGCGTCAGGGCTTTACGCGCCAGGGATTTGATTCCGATAAAGTGAAGTTTGTGTATGAAGAGGGCGAAACGGGGAATTTCGATCAGTGGCTGACGGAGAAAACCCGGTCCGCGTGAGAGCGGGAGACCCAATCTGAGTGAGGAGACAGGACCATGTCCTCGACAGTTGACAGTGTGACTACAAAAACCGACACCAGCAGTCTTTACAAGGACGCCTCGAAATCCGCTGAAATGGACAAGACGCAGTTCCTGACGCTGCTCATCACGCAGATGCAGTACCAGGACCCGCTCAACCCGCAGGATCCGTCAGAGTTCACCTCGCAGCTGGCGCAGTACAGCAACCTGGAGCAGCTGATCAACGTCAATGATTCCCTCGGAACCATGGGTGACTCCATCAAGGCGCTTCAGATGCTTCAGGCAGCATCGAACAACAACCAGACGGTTTCCCTCATTGGAAAGAATGTGCTCTATGAGGGCGACGACCTGAAGATTTCGGGTGGGAAGGCCGACGACCTGAATTTCTATGCCAGTGAAAAACTCAGCAATGCGACGGTCAATATCATCAAAACCGATGCCAGTGGCAAGCAGACCATCGTGCGGTCCCTGCAGCTGGGTTCCTGTGACACCGGGATTCAGGACATTGATCTGAGCAGCCTGGAAGGTGGCGCCCTGCCCGATGGGAACTATACGGTCAGCATTTCGGCCACCAACACGTCGGGAACATCGGCCACCGTGCCGGTCCTGGTTCGGGGGCGTGTCGGCGGTATCTACTTCGAGAATGGTCAGACCCTGGTGGCTGTGAACGGGGAACGTATCCCGTTGAGCGATGTGTACAGCGTTCAGGAGTCCGCCAGCGCCTGAGGGACGGGGGTACGCGTCACCCGGCGACAGGCCGGGCAATCTCGCAGAAGGAAGTTTTCATCATGTCTGTTACCAGCGCAATGTTTACCGGAGTCACGGGTGTCTCGGCCATGGGACAGAATCTTCAGATTATTGGAAACAACATTTCCAATGCGAACACGGTGGGTTACAAGGCCAGCCGGGGCAATTTTGCCGACCTGTTCAGCCAGGCGATCAACACCCCCGGGGGCAACAACCAGATCGGGTTCGGCGTGCGGCTCGAGAGTGTTCAGGGGCTCTTTTCCCAGGGATCGTTCGAGAGTACTTCTCTGGTGACCGATGTGGGGATCAATGGCAACGGCTACTTCCGGGTTGAAGCGCCGAACACGGGCGACATTTACTACACGCGCGCGGGGCAGTTCCGTCTGAACCGCGACGGCTATCTGGTCAATCCCAACAATCTGTTTGTGCAGGGGATCACGTTTGACGCGCAGGGGAACCCGACGGGCAATCAGCCGGGCCGCATCAACCTGAGTTCCGTCACCGCTCCGCCCAATCCGACGGGCAATGGCGTGGCGCAGGGCTCGGGCGTACAGCTCAATGTCAACCTGCAGGCCACGGCGGAAGTCAACCCCGGAGGCGGGTGGAATCTCAACGATCCGGTCGGAACGAGCAATTTCTCGACCGCCATCTCGGTATATGACTCGCTGGGGGTGGCGCACACGGTCCTGGGCTACTTCCAGCGCACCAGTCAGGCGGGGGAGGCCGGGGCGACCACGAGCGACTGGACAGTGCATCTGGTGGCGGATGGGGCCGACATCACCGGAGGAACGGCCGGACAGGCCGTCGAGGTGGGAAGCGGGACCCTGAGTTTTGACGTGAACGGCCAGGCGACCGGCAATCCCCTGATCAGCGCCGCCTTCAATTTCTCCGGAGGGCCTCAGCAGAACCAGACGATCGGTTTCAACTTTGCCGACAGTTCTCAGGTGGGAACCGGCGTCTCGGTCACCAACTCGCTCTCGCAGGATGGCTATGGCGCGGGCAATCTCGAAGCGCTCGACATCACCCAGGACGGAATCATTGTGGGGAAGTTCTCGAACGGCCTGGCGCGCAATCTGGCCCAGTTCACGCTGGCGACTTTTCCCGCCGAGACCGAGTTGTTCCGGGCGGGCGACAACCTCTTCTCGCAGACTCCGGAATCGGGCCAGGCGCTTCTGGGCGTGGCCAATGCGGGCGCCAACGGTTCCATTCTGGCAAACTCGCTCGAGTTGTCGAACGTGGACCTGACCAATGAATTTGTGAACATGATCACCACGCAGCGCGTCTATCAGGCCAATACCAAGGTGATCACCACCGCCGACGAAATGCTCGATTCGGTGATCCAGATCAAGCGGTAATCGTGTGGCCGGTTCAGTCCGGCGGGTTTCGCGGCGCCCGTCTAACCTTTCCGGGTTAGACGGGCGCCGTAGTTTTTTTGGAGCTTATATTCCTGGAAGAAAATGCCGATAAGCTCTCTGGAGAGGGAAACGGGAGGAAGGGCTTCCTGGAGGGAGATGCGAACAAGGGAAATGGTGATCCAGAAAAGGGCAGTCAGGAGACGTACATGGAACCCGATCCGGACTATCAGGCTCTCCATGAAGCCGACGCGCATTTCTGCGAGCAGTTGACCTCCCTGGTCGAGATTATCGGAACCTTGCCGCTGACCGGAACGATTGAGTCGTTCTATCGCCTGGCTCTACATCTGGCGCGCGAGCGGTTGGGATTTGAAACGGTGGCTCTGCGTTTCCGTCCGGCTGGACGCACGCGCCTTTCTCGGGAGGCGAGGGAATTTCTGGTTTCGGGCGGAGAAACCGGGGGCTGTGGCGAGAAGGGTCATTCTCCTGCCGCCCGCCGACGGACGCGCTGGAGCGAATCTTCCACAACGGCTGTTGTCCCGATCTTCGATGCGGAAACCCCCATCGGCCAGATCCGGATCGAAAACAGACAGAGCGGGAAACCGTTGACCCGCCAGCAACGCGAACTGTTGCGCCTTTTCGCGCTGGCACTCGGATGCCTGCACACACGCAAACGAATCGAGGCGGAACGGGAAAAGACCATCGAGGACCTGCAGGCGGCCATTGCCCGCATCAACACCCTGCACGGCCTGCTCCCCATCTGTTGTTCGTGTAAGAAAATCCGGCAGGATGACGGCTACTGGAGCCAGATCGAGGAATACCTCCAGGCACACAGCGACGCGACCTTCAGCCACGGGATCTGTCCGGAATGCGCCCGGAAACTTTATCCGGAAGTCTATGAACGCCAGTGCCGGAAGAAGGAACTGCGGGTCTCCGCGGTCGAGGAAAAACCCGTTTCCGTCGGGGAACCGGTCGTTGGGGCATCGGGAGAAAATCCGGAAGACTCCCCGGAGACGACCGGGAACGGTTGATCCTGAATACCGCAGTCGAGCGAGTATAGCGTTTGCCCAAAGGAATCAACGAATGGATTTTTTTTCGGTTTCGCCTCTTTTCCGTCATTCCCGCGCAAGCGGGAACCCAGGGCCGGGACGTATCGGGCTGATTCTTCTTCCTTTTCGTCGTTCACATGACTCTGGAAAGTCGCCGTGAGGATACTGAAGATTCTCTTGGGCAAATGCTCTAATTCGCCTGGAATCAGTTGAATTCAAGACACCCGGAAGGTGAGTTCCGGGAAGACAGGGAAAAGCGTCGATGGCCAGGGCAATTCGGATGGAAAGCGCCAACGGCGCGATTTATACCCGCCTGGGGCATCGCCCCAGGAAAACCGATCGGTTATTCAGACGCAAGGGCTGAAAGCCCGTATTATTCAGCCGTTTTGTCCTTTTCATAGTTCGGGCCTTCAGCCCTCTCAAAGAAAGGGACGCCTTTCCTTGGGCGACGCTTCGCTTGCCCAAGGCTGGTATAAGTTCGCGCCGTTGGCGCTCAACCGCGGTTTTCAGGTTGATGCCGTTGCCCGGTTTGCCGTTATTCCGGCGCCCAGCCATCCAGAAAATCCTCCCCCCGCGGAATGACCGACGCGCGCAGTTCGCCCTCGGCGAGCTGGATGCGCAGGTGGTCGCCCACGCGTACCTGCTTGTCGCGGGTGAGGACCCGGTTGTCCCGGCTGCGGCTCACGATGCTGTAGCCCCGTTGCAGGACGGCCTGCGGATTGAGGTTGTCGAGTCGGGCCCGCAGAATGTCGAGTTTTCGGCCACTGTCCGCGCACTGGCGTTCCAGAGTGTGCTGGGCCCGGTTCTGCAACTCGTCGAGGCGCTGGATCGCCTGGCGCACCAGTTCCAGCGGCTGACGCAGGCCCCAACTGTGGAGAGGCCGCGCGAGTTCGAGGCGGCGCCGCTGGACCAGGCTTTCCAGCGCCCGCCGCAACCGCAGGCGCAGCTGGGCGATCCCGGCGTCGAGCAGTTCGCTCTCCGGCACGGCCACTTCGGCGGCCGCCGACGGCGTGGGGGCGCGCAGGTCCGCGACGAAGTCGCAGAGGGTGAAGTCCGTTTCGTGTCCCACGGCGGAAATGGCCGGAATGGGAGAGGCGGCGACGGCGCGGCAGACCGCTTCGTCGTTGAAGGCCCAGAGGTCTTCGAGCGACCCTCCACCACGCGCCACGATCAGCAGGTCGAGTTTTTCTCCCTCGGGGGCGTTTGCGTGCCAGCGGTAGAGGCGGTCGAGCGCGCGGAGAAGGGACGCGGGCGCTTCGGCTCCCTGGACCAGCGTGGGCGAGAGAAGCAGCGAAACGCCGGAAAACCGCCGCCGCATCACGTTCACGATGTCGCGCAGAACCGCGCCCGAGGCGGACGTGACCACCCCGATGCGGGTCGGCATCGGGGGCAGCGGACGCTTCCGGGCGGGATCGAACAGCCCTTCCTGTTCGAGTTTGGCCTTGAGTTCCAGAAAACGGCGGTACAGGTCGCCCAGTCCGGCCTGCTCGAGGGCCGAGACGACGAGCTGGTACTGGCCGCGCGGTTCATAGACGGAAATCGCCCCCCGCGCCACAACCCGGGTGCCGTCACCCGGCTTGAACGGCAGGCGCATCGTCACATTCCGGAACATCACGCAGGAAATAACCGCATTGGGGTCCTTCAGGGAGAAGTAGGCGTGGCCGCTCGCGGCGAGGGTCCAGTTGCTGATCTCGCCCTCGACCGTCACGGCGCCCAGCTGGGTTTCGATGGCGCGGCGGATCGCGCGGGTCAGTTCCGTGACGCTGAGCGGGCGGGGCGGTTGCGCCGCCGGGAGGGACCGGAGGGCCATGCGGGCCTTTCCTTTCTTGCGAGGACAAGAGTTTCGCGTTAGGCTCGTGCCGAGCCGGGGAATGAGGTGGTGAGGCCTCCCGGTGCGAGGAAGCCGAACCGATGAGAAGGTTCCAGACCAGCCCGAGCGCCGATCCCGCGTCTCCAGTCTCATACCGGGGTTCAGTGTAACCAAGACGGTCGGGAATGACAAGGTGGAAGGGCGGAGGATTCCCGCGTTCGGGATTTATTCTGTCTGGGGGGAAGAGGAACGGAACAGATGAGATTTTCGGCCCCGGAGGGGCCTCCCTTGAGTAGCCGCAGGTGACTGAAGGGAACCTGCGGAAACGGATGTCCAGGAAACTTGCACCCTGAAGGGGTACCCCAACGAGAATTGAGGCGCTGACAATGGCGAGATGGTTTTGGGCTCTTTTCGAACTTGTGCTGGTGATTGGGATCATCGGGTGTGGTGGAGAAAGAGAAAAATCAACCGGTGAACAGAAAACCGGATCGGTATCCACTTCCGTTTCGGACCCCGCATTGATTGTCTGGACCTGCGTGGACCCGTTCGAGCCGGTTTCCGTCGCGCTGGAGGGGCTGATCGCGCTCCATAACCAGCGTTTCCCGCAGTCACCCGCCACCCTGCGGTTTGTGCCGATGTCGGAGTTTCCGGCCAAGATGGCCGCTCTGGCGGATGAGGACCTGCCGCCCGACCTGTTCCTGATCCCGAGTCCGCGCCTTCTCGAACTGGCCCGCCAAGGGGTTCTGCACCCCCTCGAGGGGCTTCCGCAGGAACTGGAGGCGTCGTTCGAGGGGATTTATGGCGAGGCCTTGAATACGGTGACGGAGAACGGGCGCCGGTGGGGTGTCCCTGTTTGTGGCTCGATGACGCTTCGTTACACCAACCGCGACCGGGCGCAGGCTGCGACGAAAACCGACGGGACGTGGGAGCCGTTTCGCGCCGGGCAGGCGGCGCAGTGCCGGGCGTCGTCCGACCGGTTGGGCGACCTGGTGGCGGCGAAACCGGCCTTCCGGTGGAATGCCTCATTGGAGGAGAAAGAAAGCGTGCGCTCTCTGGAGACGCTGGCGTTCGGCTGGTCGAACCAGGGACTTCGGACGCGCGAGCGGGTTTTTCGTCTGATGGCGCTCTCTCAGGAACCGGCCGCGATCGAGTTGTTTCTGAGGAACGGCTCGAAACTGCCGGTCCGGAAAGAGGACACGTTCCAGGCCTTCATCCGCCGGATCGGGATCGAGGGGGCGTGGTTGGGGGAAACCGGGGAATCCGCTTCGGTCACGCGTTGAGGTTTTGAAACGATTCGGGGTAAGCCTTTGACCATCTGTCCGCCCGGCACTTCACTTCGGTTGAGCGCCTTTGTCCGGTTTTTCTTTCAGGCGGGCGAGACGCCCGCCCTCCCAGGAAAGCCATTTTTAGGGGGAAAAAGCGGTTCCCGGGACCGCCAATCTCCCGATTGGCGCGGCAAGACAGAACCTCACCCCAAAGGGGACAGAGCCAAGACCGGTTTTGCCCCCAGACACAAAAACCGCAGTTGAACATCCCCGCCACGGCTTTCCTTTCAGGCGGGCGAGACGCCCGCCCTCCCAGAAGATCCATTTTCAGGGGGAGAAAGCGGTTCCCGGGACCGCCAATCTCCCGATTGGCGCGGTAAGACAGAACCTCACCCCAAAGGGGACAGAGCCAAGACCGGTTTTGTCCCCAGACACAAAAACCGCAGTTGAACATCCCAGCCACGGCTTTCCTTTCAGGCGGGCGAGACGCCCGCCCTCCCAGAAGATCCATTTTCAGGGGGAGAAAGCGGTTCCCGGACCGCCAATCTCCTGATTGGCGCAGTCAAAAGACTTACCCCAAAGGGAAGGGAGCCAAAACAGGCTTCAGCCCGTAAAATAAGGACAAAAGACTCGTTTCGGTCCTCAACGGCGGTTTGGGGTTGAAATCGTAAAGATCACACAAAGCCGCAACGAACCACGTTCGCGCCAATCGGGAGATTGGCGGTCCCAGGAAACCGCTTTCTTCTTTCCCGCTTTCCCTTGCAGAGATGGGCAAAAGGCATCGATTCGGGAACCTGCCGACCTGTTTCAGGGAAGGGGAGGGGGGGCTTCGCGATGAGTCTCCCCCTGTTTTCAACGGTCTTCGGGAGTCGGGTTCAGGATCGCGTGGAGGACCAGGTTTTCGTACCGTCCCCACTTGTAAACGTGGCGGCGCAGGAGGCCTTCGCGCTGGAATCCGGCCTTTTCCAGGACGCGTTCGGAGGCGGCGTTGCGTTCGAAACGGTAGGCGAACAGGCGGTTGAGGCGCAGGATGCGGAAAGCAAACCCGACCAGGGCGCTGGCGGCTTCGCTCGCGTATCCCCGGCCCCAGTAGGGCTGACCGACCCAGTACCCCAGTTCGGCGTGGTTGTGGCAGGTATCTATTCCGCTCAGACCGATCGAACCGATCAACTGCTTGTCCTCGTCGCGCTCGATGGCGAAAACCAGCGAAATCCCTCTTTCCTCGTCTTCTTCCAGACCTCGAATCCAGGTTCCCGCCATGCCGTCTTCGTAGGGATGGGGGATGGTCAGGGTATTGCGGGCCACGGTGTAGTCGCCTGCCAGCCGCTGGACTTCGGGCGCGTCATCGAGCGTGAAACCGCGCAGGAGCAGACGGGCGGTCTTGATGACGGCGTGGTTCACGGGAGGACCCTCTCCAGGGCGATCTGGCGCAGTCCCCAAGTCGAGGTCGGCTGGTCGTCGCGGGGGTGGTCGCGCAGGTCCATCAGGTCGGCCTCGAGACGCTCCACCTGAGTCTGCGAAAAGTGTTCCCGGACCAGCGGGTCGTTTTTCCAGGTCCGGATATTGAGGCAGAACATGCGGGCCACGTCATACGAGGAGACGGTGTGTTCCCGCACCCGGTTCGATTTCAGGCGCAGCAGCGGGGCCTGAAGGGCCAGCGCCTCGAGTTGCGGGCCGATGTAGAGGATGTTGTTTTTCCGCGCCAGGGTGGCGTTGACAATGTCGAGGTACAACTGGAAGGCCGGGTTTCCCGCCTGAATCCAGTCGGTTTCTTCGAGCAGGAGGAGGCCCCCCGGTCGCAGCTGGCTGCTCCAGGTCTGGATCGCCCGGGCCGGTTCCGGCAGGTGGGTCAGGATGAAGCGGCCGTAGATGAAATCGAACGGCGCGCCGGGGAAAGGCGGTTGCGTGATGTCGTGGAGATAGAATTCCACGTTTGGAAGGTCTTGGTGAAACCGTCGGGCCAGTTCCAGAAAATGGTCGGAAACGTCGAGCCCCGTGACCGAGGCGCCCGGAACGGTGTCGGCGACGAGTCGGGTGGTGAAACCCGGTCCGCACCCCAGGTCGGCTCCCCGTCCCGCGCGCGGGATTTCCGCGTCCTGCAGAAACAGGCGCGCCGCCCCGCCGAATATCTCGGTCAGATATTCGAGTCGAAGAGCGGCAATGTCGGAGTCGCCGAATAGATAACTCATCGCGTTTCGATTGATACCGGAAGTGGGAGAAGAATGCAATCAAGAAAACTGTGAGAACGCAGAACCCGCGAGAAAAAGAATTGTCAGGAGAGACGCGGGGCGTTACCTTGGGGGGGTGTTAGGAGAAATATCTTCTGGCGGTGAGAGTGGGAGTCTTGAAATATGGCAAAGTTGGTTCAGTTCGGAGCGGGAAACATCGGACGGTCGTTTCTGGGACAGTTGTTTGCCCGGGCAGGATACGAAGTCGTATTTGTGGACCTGAACAAGGGGCTGGTGGACGCCCTGAACGCGCAGCGGGCCTATCGCCTGATCGTCAAACATGGAGACCGGGAGGACGAAACGGTCTGGGTACGCAATGTCCGGGCGGTTTATGCCGGGGACGTGGAGGGGGTAGCGACCGAGGTGGCCGACGCCGACCTGGCGGCCACGGCGGTGGGCGCGCGCGCGCTGGCGCCAGTTCTGTCTCTGCTGGCGCGGGGATTGGAGTTACGCCGCCAGAAACAGGGCGATTGCCCGCTCGATGTGATCCTGGCCGAGAACCTGAATCGCGCGGCGGAGGTCGCCCGCACACACCTGCGGACGGTTCTGCCCACCGATTACCCACTGGAGCGGCTGGTCGGACTGGTCGAAACTAGCATCGGTAAGATGGTGCCCCTCATGCGCCAGAGCGACCTCGAGGTGGACCCGCTGTGGGTGTTCGCCGAACCGTATAACCGTCTGATTCTGGACAAGCGGGCGTTTCTCAACCCGATCCCCGAGGTACCCGGTCTGGCGCCGATGGACAACATGAAAGCCTACGTGGATCGCAAATTGTTCATCCACAACCTGGGACATGCGGCGTCCGCCTATTTCGGTTATCGGGCCGCGCCGGATCGGTCCCTGATTTGCGAAGTGCTGGAGATTCCGGAAGTCCACGCCCGCGCCCGGGCCGCCATGATGCAGTCCGCCGACGCGCTGTGTGTCGAATACCCGGATGAATTCGGACGTCCGAAACTCGAGGAGCATGTGGACGATCTGCTGCGCCGGTTCGCCAACCGTGCGTTGGGGGATTCGGTGTATCGGGTCGGGCGGGATCTGTATCGCAAACTGGCTCGGGAGGACCGGCTCGTGGGCGCCCTGCTTCTGGCGGCGCGGCACGGTCTGCCGACCGAGGCCATGGCGCCGGTGGTGGTGGCGGCCACACAATTTCGCGCCCGGGACGAGAACGGCGCGTTTTTCCCCAGCGACGAACGGTTCTTCAACGAGGAAGTTCCGCTGGGACTCGAGGCGATTCTGACACGGGTCTGCGGTTTGTCCGAGTGTGATCCGGTGGAGGCCCGACTGCGCGAGGCGATTCTGCGGGCGGATTGATGTCCCTCCCCGGAAACGGAGAAGAGCCGCGCGCCGGGATCTGTTCGTTCCCGGGTCAGTCGAATCGGGGACGGTTGATGGACGCGTCCAGGGTCATACGGACATTGCGCAGGAGTTCCTTCGAGTCGTAGGGCTTCCGGATGAGACGCAGCCCTGCGTCGCGGATGAAACGGGTGTGGATGGTGTTTTCACTGTAGCCGCTGCTGAAGAGGATGGGCAGGGTCGGGTCCACTTCCCGTACCTGTTCGCGCAATTCCTGTCCCCCGAGCCGGGGCATGACCACATCGGTCAGAATCAGGTCAATTTCCTCGCGGCGTTGCAGAAAGAGTTCGTAGGCATCCTGGCCGTCTTTGGCGGTCAGGATCTGGTAGTTCGCCTTTTCGAGAATTCGCTGGCAGACTTTCTGGACGATGTCATTGTCCTCGGCCAGCAGGATGCATTCCGGCGCTCCTGGTGTGGCCTCATAGGATCGTATTTCCGGAGGAAGGGGGGGCTGGAACTGGGTTTCCTGAACCGGCAGGTAGATTTTGAACTCCGTACCTTTGCCCACTTCGCTGTAGAGGTGCAGCAACCCGCTGTGCTGCTTGACAATGGCATAGACGGTGGCGAGGCCCAGCCCGGTTCCTTTGTTGGCTTCCTTGGTGGTGAAGAATGGCTCGAAGGCGTGTTCGCGCACTTCCTCGGTCATGCCACAGCCGGAGTCGGTCACCGTCAACAGGGCGTAGCGTCCCAGCTGCGCCCAGGAGTGGATGCGCACATAACTGTCGTCAATGATGAAGTTTTCGGTCTGGATGGTGAGGACGCCCCCTTGCGGCATGGCATCCTGGGCGTTGATACACAGGTTCATCAAGACCTGCTCGATCTGCCCCGCATCGCCCAGAATGGACCCGATATTGTTCCCAGGGACAAATTTGATCGTGATGTTTGAGGCGATCACCCGGTCCAGCATTTTCATGAGTTCCTGACAGACGCGGTTCAGGTGGATCGGTCGCGCTTCCATGGCATGGCGGCGGCTGAAGGAGAGGAGCTGGCGAGTGAGGGCGGAAGCGCGCTGCCCCGCGGTCTGGATCATTTCCAGGTTATGGGCGATGTTCGAACCGGGGGGCGCCTCCTCGATCGAGATATCAATGTAGCCCAGGATGACCTGCAGAAGGTTGTTGAAGTCGTGGGCTACGCCGCCGGACAACTGGCCGATCGCTTCCATTTTCTGGGCATGGCGCAGCTGTTTTTCCGCCTGGGTGCGGGCATACTGGGCCAGTTTGCATTCGCGCAGGTCCAGCAGCCCCACGATGACGCCGATCAGTTCCGGTCCGCGGAAAATGCCGGTGGCGATGGTTTCCGCCGGCAGTGTCGTGTGGGTCTCGCGCCCGGGGAGCGAAGGCCACGCAAAGGGCGCGTCGAAACGGGTTTCCGCCCGTTTGTGGTTTCCCTGCTCAAACAGCAGTTCTCCCCGAAAGATTTTCTTCTTCCCCTTCAGGACCTGCTGGATCGGATGCTCATCGTCGGAAAAGGGGATGCCGTCCGGGTTGGAAATGCAGATGGAGTCGAAGATGGACTTGCCGATCAGATTGGCTTCGCTCTGACCCAGAAGTATCTCAGCCGAGTGGTTGACAAAGAGAATTTCGCCGTGGGGATCGAGTCCTACCACCCCTTCGCCAAGTGAGGCAAGCAGTTGTTCGCTGTACTCGTACGAATCCAGCAGCGCTTTCCGCATGCGTCTGGCTTTTTCCGCCCGTTCGTCGTAGGCGGGCGAGACAATATTCAACAGGGAATTCAGGTTGCACACGGCCAGCGCGCGGGCCAGGGAATCGCCCACATTCACGATCCAGAATTCGATGTTGTGGGCGGTACATTCGTGATAGGTGGCGACCAGTGTGCCAATTCCCTGAGAATCGGTCCGATCCACTTGGGTCAGGTCGAGATGCAACGTGGTCAATCCCTCGAAGGGAATGGCTTTGATGGCTTTCTGGAGGGTGGGGATATTCTGGGATACCAGATCGCCCTCGACCCGCAGAACCGCGGTCGAACC
>DAOPYU010000029.1:0-16740 GCA_035353095.1 Candidatus Sumerlaeota bacterium
CCAACTATATGGAGGCCAAGCGCCGCGTCACCGAGAATCAGGGGGCGGGTGAGGCCCTGGTTCTGAATGCCGACGACAAGAACTGCCTCTCGTTTTTGCCTCGGGTCCGGGCCACGGTCTGGCAGTTTTCGCTCGGCAATCGCGTCAGCCGGGGGGCCTTCCTGGAAGGCGACACCTTGTTTCTGGCGCCGGGAGAAGGGATTGAACCCCTGGCCGTCATGAGCCGTTCCGAAGTGCCGCTGCCCGGTTCGCACAACGTGGCCAACGTACTGGCCGCTCTTATCATGGGGTATGTGCTGGGTCTTGCGCCCGAGACCATGGCGCAGGCGGTTCGGACGTTCCGTGCCGTCTCCCACCGCATCGAACTGATTCGCGAGATCGGGGGGGTCCGGTTTTTCAACGACTCGAAGGCCACCAACCTCGACTCGGTCGAAAAGGCGCTCGAGGGGTTTGCCGATCCGCGTACCGAGCCCGGCCTCCAGCCCGACTGCCGGGTGATTCTCATCGCGGGCGGGCGCGACAAGGGCGCTCCCTGGACGCCCCTCTGTCCCCTGGTGCGGCGCAGCGTCAAGGGGCTGATCTGCATCGGCGAAGCGGCTCCGATTGCCCGGAAAGCCTGGGGCGATTGTGTCGCGACGGTGTGCGATGCGGGGGACATGGAAGAGGCCTTGCGCATCGCCCGTTCCCTGGCGAAGCCCGGCGATGTGGTGCTCCTCTCGCCCGGTTGCGCCAGCTTCGACATGTACAAGAACTTCGAGGAACGGGGCGATCATTTCCGTTCGATCGTTCAAGGCATGCCGGAAGAATCCCGTCCGTTGACGGCCTGAACTTCCGGGGTTCCATGAGGGGATGCTTCCCCGGTGAGAGGGTTCATGCAGATCAAGTCTCCGACTTTCAACACCCCCTTTCGAATCTTTCTCCTGACCCTGTTGCTGGCGGTCACGGGGATTGTCATGGTGTACAGCTCGAGCGCCAATTATATCTCCCGAAATGACCGTGTGAAGAAACAAAGCAGCTTGAATAAGCGTCTGAAGGACCTCGAAGACCAGCGCAGAAGGCTGCAATTCCGCGCCGGACCGCAAACGGGGGAGGGGAGCCTGCAGGAAGTCGAACAACAGATTCGGGATCTCCAGAAGGAACGCGAGGCCTTCAACTCCAACCACAGCTACCATAACCCCCGCCTCGCCTTGCGACAGTTCATGTGGGTCTGCATCGGTTTCGTGCTCATGATCGGGGCTTATCTGTTTGACTACACCCGCCTGAAACTCTGGTCTCCCTGGATTCTGGCGTTCAGTGTGTTCCTGCTGGTCTGTGCGTTTCTGCCCGGTGTCCGTGATCCGCTTTTGGGACCCAATGGCACCCATTATCGGTGGGTCCAGTTCGGCCCCCTCCGTTTTCAGCCGTCCGAACTGGCCAAACTGGCGCTGGTCATTTACATGGCGCGCATGCTCAACGACCGAAACGACCAGATCAAGGATTTCTTCCACGGCGTGTTGCCCGCGCTCGGCATCACGGCGATCTGTGCCGCGCTGATCGTCTCGGAGCCCGACATCGGGGCTACCGCGGTCATGGTGACCATCATCTTTCTCATGTGGTACATCGGCGGGATGCGCGTGTTGCACCTGGTGGGGCTGGTATCGGCGACTATTCCGGCGTTTGTCCTGGTGATTATGAAATATCCCGACCGGGTTGCACGTGTTCTGGCCTTTCTTCACCCCACTCCGGAATCCAACGCCAATAAGGGACACCAACTGTGGCAGTCCCTCATCGCGGTCGGGTCGGGGGGAGTGCATGGACTGGGGTTCGGCAACAGCATGCAGAAGCATTTCCTGACGGAACAGTTCTCGGATTTCATCTTTGCCATTATCTGTGAGGAGATGGGTTTCATCGGGGCGTGTCTGATCGTGTTCTGTTTTCTGTTGCTCATCTGGGAAGGCTGGCGGGTGGCGTTGCGCGCCCCCGATTTCTATTCGAGTCTGCTCGCCTCCGGCATCACGATGATGCTCGCCATCAATGTGATCCTGAACCTGCTGGTTGTCCTGGGCATGGCGCCGACGAAGGGGTTGGTGTTGCCTTTCCTGAGCGCCGGAGGGTCGAACATCATCGTGATGATGATTTCCATGGGGATTCTCATGAACATCGGATCGTACATCGAGCAGGAGCAGGAAACGGTGGCGCCCGAAGCCCGGCGCCGCAAGGGAACGCCGGCACCGGAGCCCATCCGGCCCCGTTATACCTGGTTCGGCGGCAAAAAACCCGGCTATTCCCGCCGGAAAAACGCCTGAGGCGGCTATCGCCGGGCGTCAATGTTTACCCATTGGGGTTCTTATGAAATCACAAGAAAAACCCGGTTCAACTCTTCGTGTGGCCCTGGCCGCGGGTGGGACGGGGGGACATATCATGCCGGCCATTGCGTTGGCCGAAGTGCTGGCCAACATCGGGTATCCGGTCGAGATCCAGTTTTTCTGTGGAAACAGGCCGATCGAGAAGAAGATTTACGCCGACGCCGGCATTACGCCGGTCCAGATTCCCGTGGGAGGCATGACAACGGGTGGCCTCCTCAGCCGTCTGGCACAGGTCGTCGGCCTGGTACGCGGGCTGTTCAAGTGTCTGCTCTGTATTCGGAACTTCGATGTGGTGGTCGGGATGGGGGGGTATTCTTCCGCGCCGCTGCTGGCGGCGGCCTGGCTGGCCAATGTTCCCATTGTGCTGCACGACTCGAACGCCGTTCTGGGGCGTGTGACCCGCTGGCTGGCCCCCAAGGCGAAGGCCCTGGCGTGCGGCCTGCCCCTGGTCAACCCGCCCCGGGATGTGTCTCCCGACCGGATCCACGATATCGGAACCCCTGTGCGGCTGGGGATTTCGCGGGGTGACGCCGCGGAGGCGGCCCGGAGCATGCGTTTCGATCCGGAACTTTTCACGCTGTTCATCTGTGGGGGCAGCCAGGGCGCGCAGGGGTTGAATCGTTTCATGGGCGCCGTGTTTCAGGAAATGAGCGCCTTCTGGCCCTCCGACAAGACCATGCAGGTCATCTGGTCCGCCGGGCCCCAAAATGTGGACGAGGTGCTTCAGATGATTAAGGAACGCAACCTGCGCGGACAGTTCTGGATCGCCCCCATCATGGATCGGATGGACCATGCCTTTGCGCTTTCCGATATCGTGATAGCCCGGGCCGGAGGCAGCTTCCTGGCCGAGGTGCTGGTCTGCGGAAAACCCTCCATTCTCTTTCCGCTGCCGCATGGGGCGGATCAACACCAGCACCATAACGCCGCCGTTCTGGAACGAAATGGGGCGGCGGTGGTTTTCGACGAAAACTCGACCGAACCGCGCGAGGTCGCGGAACAGATCCTCCATTTTCTCCAGACCACCCACGACCTTGAAGTCATGTCCGACGCCGCCCGACGGCTCAGTCGGCCCGGTGCGGCCCGCGACCTGGCCCGGCTCATTGTCCGCGCCGCCACGGGGGAACTGGACTGACCGGGCGTGCCGAGCCCGGCTTTGACCGACGGGAGGGCATTGCATTCTGGAGACAATTCGACCGGCGGCGCAGGTTCCTGATGAACTGGCCGTATGCAGAGAAAACGTCATGGCGCTTTCCAGCCTCTTCAAACGCCGCACTCGTTACCGTCCGCCGGATTCCCGCAACCGGCTGGCCCGCCGGCTTTCCTCGTGGTTTGCCACGGGCGTCACGGTCTTCCTGATTGTCTGCATTCTCGGATTGGTGGGTTGGGGTGGATGGACCTTTTATTCCTTTCTCTTCTGGTCCGATTATTTTGACATTCGCAAACTGAACATCACACTGCTGGACGATACGATATCCGAAGTTCGCGATACTCCCGATCCTTATCGCGACCAGGTGATCGAGGAAATCCGACAGATTCTGGCCGAAAAAGGATTCGACCGGGGGAACCTGCTCACGCTCGACACCCGCGTGGTCAGCAACTATGCCGAAATGCATGGCCGGGTCCGCCACGCCTCGGTTTGCAAGCGCTATCCCTCCGAACTCCAGGTGGAGATTGAAATCCGCCGAACCGAGGCCCTGGTGCTCGACCGCGAGATTCTGGCCGTGGACAAGGAGGGCGTGGTGGCGCAGGTTCTGACCACCCAGAGCCCCGAGGCGGCGAAGTTCCCCTACATCACCGGACTCAAACTGGGCACCGTTCTGCCGGGGGAACGCATCAAAAGTGAGAGCTTGACAAAGGGCCTCCTTCTGTTATCATCGCTTCGGAGCCAGGCGTCCGTTCTGGCAGGGAAGATTTCGGATATTCACTTCGACGGCACAGGGAATTTGACTCTCTACCTGAGGGGTGGTACCGAAATTCGCTTTGGCAAGGATGACCCCATCCGCAAGATGCCGGCTCTGGAAACCTTCATCTCCAGGAAAGGGCAGCCGGAACTCTTCGCCTACATTGACCTGCGGGTCGAGGGCGAAGTGGCGGCCATGAGTCGGGAGAAAGCGGTGGAACTCAAGGCGGCGGAACTGAAAGCGGCGCAGACCAAGCCCGCCCAGACCGCCACCCGGCCAGACAAATCCCCTTGAAGCGTTCTGTGATCGCCCGCCGCGCAGTTTTTCGGGCGAAGAAATGTGCGGCATTTCCAGTTGAACCTGTCGAGGACCGCCCATCATGTTCTTCACGCGCCAGAAACGCCCCCGCATCATCACAGGCATTGACATCGGTACAACCAAGGTCTGTGCCATCATCGGTCAAGCCGATCCGGACGGCAAACTCTCGATCCTCGGAGTGGGTTCCTGCCCCTCGACCGGACTTCGCTGCGGTGAGATTGTGGACATTGATCCCACCGTCAATGCCATCGTCCAAGCCACCGACCGTGCCATGGAACTCGCCGGAGTGCCGGTGGGGGATGTGTTCGTCGGAATTGCCGGTGAGCACATCGAGAGCCTCAACACCCGCGCGGTGGTCGAGATTCACAACCCGACCCGGGGGATTGATGAAAAAGACCGCCGCCGAGCCATCCGAAAGGCTCAGGAATCCATTCCGGTGCCCGATGAAAAAGCCAAGATCCACTCGATTGTGCAGGAATTCCGGGTCAATGGCGGCAGTCCCACGGCCAACCCTGTGGGCCTTTCCGGTTCCACGCTGGAAGTCTCGGCCCACATCGTGTTGTCGAACAGCGATCCCATCCACAACATTATCCGCTGTATTCGGCGGGCCGGTCTGCGTAACCCGCATATCGTGCTCCAGTCCCTCGCGTCTTCCATGAGTGTCATCAACGACACCGAGCGCGAACTCGGCGCCATGCTCATCGATATCGGCGGGGGGACCACCGACATTGCCATCTCCAAAGGCGGCGCCATCCGCTCGACCAAGGAGATCAGCCTCGGGGGCGACCACATCACCCGCGATATCGCCCAACTGCTCAGCTGTTCCATCAACGACGCCGAAAACGCCAAGAAACGCTACGGGTGCGCGCTGCCCCAGGAAGTCGAACGCGGGCGCATGTTCCAACTCCCCGCTTCCGGCGATTCGCATAACATGCGCGAGCACTCCGAGTATCTGCTGGCCGAAATTATCGAGGCCCGCCTCGAAGATATCTTCAGAATCGTGCGTGACTATCTCGACGCTTCCGGCTATCGTGACCATCTGCACTCCGGCATCGTGCTGACCGGAGGCTCCTCGATGCTGCCCGGGATCACCGATGTGGCCGAGCGGATTCTCGACATGCGCTGCCGTCTGGGGTTGCCCCAGGGGCATCGCGGGCTGGCCTCGGTGGTGCAGGGGCCGATCTATGCCACCGGAGTCGGGTTGCTGGTCTATGGCAAGGATGAGGACGATCACGAGTTTGGTTCGGATGCGACAGTCTATACCGCTACGAGCGGTGTGGGAGGTGGCGTACGCCGCCTGCTCGACTACCTGGTCGAAAGTTTCAGGTAATACAGGAGAAAAATGATGGGAAAGTTCGAATTCGTTGAGGTGACCCCCCCGACTACGCGCATCAAGGTGATTGGTGTGGGAGGCGGCGGCTCGAATGCCGTGGACAACATGATTGACATGGGGTTGACCGGTGTGGAGTTCTGTAACATCAACACCGACACGCAGGCCCTGTCGTTGTCAAAATGCCCCAACAAACTGCATATCGGCACCGAGAACACCGGTGGCATGGGGTGTGGGGGCGATCCCGCGCTGGGCGAAAAAGCCGCCCTGGCCTGCAAGGAGCAGATCGCCGAGGTCCTCAAGGACTCCGACATGGTGTTCATCGCCGCCGGACTCGGCGGGGGAACCGGCACGGGCGCCGCCCCGGTGATTGCCGAAACCGCCAAAAATCTGGGCATTCTCACGGTGGCCATCGTGACGAAACCTTTCGCGTTCGAAGGACCCCAGCGGTCGGCCCGCGCCGAACAGGGCCTGGCCAAGATCAGCGAGTTCGTGGACACCAAGATCGTCATCCTCAACGACAAACTGCTCGAGGCCGTCGGCGCCAAAACGCCCCTGACCGACGCGTTTGCCCTGGTCAACCGCGTCCTGGCCGAAGGCGTCTCCGCCATTAGCGACCTCATCACTGTCCCCGGCGAAATCAACGTGGATTTCATGGACGTGCGCGCCATCATGGGGGAAACCGGCGGCGCGGTCATGGGAGTCGGCATCGGCAAGGGCGAGAATCGCAGCATCGAGGCCGTCAAGAAGGCCTGTGCCAGTCCGCTTCAGGAAAAGATTGTCATTGATGGCGCCAAGGGGGTCCTGATCTCCATCACGGGAAGCCCGGACGTCACCCTTCAGGAAATCAACACCGCCACAACGACCGTGTACGAGTCGGCGGATGAGAACGCCAATATCATCTTCGGTCTGGTCATAGACCCCTCCCTTAAGGATGAAATGCGCGTGACGATCATCGCCACCGGTTTCCCCGACGAGACCCGCCGTTACCCGGCGCCTCATCACCGGGAAAAACTCGTTTCGCCCAAAACCGATATTGACCTCGATACGAAGTTGAAGTCCATGTTCAACGGAGCGGATGGGGGACGTGAAGCCGTGGCCGAAGAATCCACGCCCGCGTATCGCCCGCCGGTTCAGCCCACGCGGCCGGTAATGCCGCAGACGGTTGCCGAGCCGGCTTTCCAGCCGCGTATCAACCGTCAGTCTCCCCCTTCGGCGACTCCTGCGGCGCAGCCCCGCTGGAGCGTTCCCCAGGCGGAGGAACAGCCCGTTCAGAGTCCCGCAGCCAGTCTCCCCGCCGTCGAGGAACCGGCTAAGGAACCCTCGGTTGACCTCAACGAGCCGGCTTACAACCGCCGCCGACGGACGCTGTTCGAATAAGATTGAAAAGCGACGATTGGGATTCAGAAATTGCCCCCCGTGGCCGGAGCCTCGGGGGGCAATTGATTTTCTTCGTTGTTCGAAAATTCAGCCGTTTACGCCGTCAGGAACTTGTGGACCGTCACATGCCGGTAGGTCTGACCCGGGCGCAGAATCACCGACGGGAAGTCGGGCTGGTTCACCGAATCCGGATAGTGCTGCGTTTCCAGGCAGAAACCGAAATGCTGGCCATAGGGCACGCCCTTCTTGCCCGAGAAACCGCCCAGGAAATTCCCCGTGTAGAGTTGGATGGCCGGTTCGGTGGTCGAGACTTCGAGCACGCGGCCGCTCTTCGGGTCGCACGCCCGCGCCGCCAGCTTCAGCGAACCCGTCGGGCCGTCGAGCACGTAATTGTGGTCGTAGCCCCCTTCCACCTGCGCGATGCGCGCGCCGATGGGGGTGGAGGTCCGGAAGTCCAGAGGCGAGGCGTCCAGCGTGCGCACTTCGCCCGTGGGGATCAGACCCGAATCTACCGGGGTGTAGCGGCTGGCAAAGATCTGCATTTCATGGTCCAGAATGTCGCCCGTTCCCTCACCCGCCAGGTCCCAGTAGGTGTGGTTGGTCAGGTTGACCGGCGTGGCCTTGTCGGTCACCGCCGAATACTCGATGGCCCATTCGTTCGAATCGCTCAGGGTATAAACCACTGTCACGTCCAGGTTGCCGGGAAAGTTTTCCTCGCCGTCCGGACTCCGGTAGGTGCATTTCAGTGTGGGCACGCCCTTCACTTCCGACGCTTCGACTTGCCAGATCTTCTTGTCGAATCCCACCAGGCCGCCGTGGAGGTGGTTTTCTCCATCGTTCTTGGCCAGTTTGTATTCCACGCCGTCGAGCGTGAAACGCCCGTGGGCGATGCGGTTCGCGAAACGGCCCGTGATGCACCCGAAATGGGGCGAATCCTTCACATAGCGGTCGAAGGAGTCGAATCCCAACACCACATCCGCCATTTTTCCCGTGCGATCGGGCGCTTCCAGGGAAACGAGTGTACCGCCATAGTTCATGATGCGGACGCGAATTCCGTTGGAGTTTGTCAAGGTGTAAATGTCAACCGATCTGCCGTCCGGCAGGGAACCAAAAGCCGCTTTCGTTATTCCCATGATTATCCTTCCTCTGCAAATGGAATATCCTGCATGCCTCCCCGTTAAGCATACGACGGAATTCTTATCAGATGTTTGTTGCGAAGTCCACCAAATGTTGAGGAAGTCGGCCAATTTAAGTGCTCAAAAACGATCGGTTGTCACAGAGAAAACAGCCCCGGCTTGCGCCGGGGCTGTCGGAGGAAAACCGTTGAGTGGAGGAACCCATTCGAAGGCTCTCAGATTCCCAGTTCCTCTTTCGTTTCCTTGAAGGCCCGCAACGCGAAATCCAAGTCCTCGCGTGAGTGTGCGGCGGAAATCTGAACCCGGATGCGCGCCTGCCCCTTGGGCACCACCGGGTAGAAGAAACCGATGGCGTAAATGCCCTTGTCGAGCAGACGCGCTGCCATCTTCTGGGCCAGCACCGCGTCGCCCAGCATGATCGGCACGATCGGGTGTTCGCCCGGTTTGATCTGGAACCCGTTTGCCGTCATCTGTTCGCGGAAGTAGCGTGTGCTTGTGTGCAGGCGGTCGCGCAGTTCGGTCGAGGCGGAGAGAATTTCGAGCGTCTTGAGCGAGGCGGCCACGATGCTCGGCGCCACGGTGTTCGAGAACAGGTACGGCCGCGAACGCTGGCGCAGCAACTGGATGACTTCCTTGCGTCCGCTGGTGTAGCCGCCGCTGGCGCCGCCGAGCGCCTTGCCCAGCGTGCCGGTGATGATGTCCACGCGCCCCATGACGCCCCGGTGTTCGTGCGTGCCTCGGCCCCGCGCACCCAGCACGCCCACGGAGTGCGAGTCGTCCACCATGACCTGCGCGCCGTACCGGTCGGCCAGGTCGCAGATTTCCTGGAGCCGGGCGATGGAACCGTCCATCGAAAAGACGCCGTCGGTGGCGATCAGGCGCAACCGCGCCCCCTGCGCGTCCTTCAGTTGCTGTTCCAGATCCGCCATGTCGGAGGTGTTGTAGCGGTACCGTTGCGCCTTGCAGAGCCGCACGCCGTCAATGATGCTCGCGTGGTTGAGCTGGTCGCTGATGATGGCGTCTTCGGACCCCAGCAGTGTCTCGAAGAGGCCGCCGTTGGCGTCGAAGCAGGACGTGTAGAGGATCGTGTCCTCGGTGCCGAGGAATTCGCTGATGGCCGCTTCGAGCTCCTTGTGGATTTCCTGCGTGCCGCAGATGAAACGCACGGACGCGAGTCCGTACCCCCAGCGGTCGAGGCTCTCGCGCGCCGCGGCGACCACCTCGGGGTGGTTCGCCAGGCCCAGGTAGTTGTTGGCGCACATGTTGAGCACTTCGCGGGTTTCGTTCGAACCATCCGGGCGGCGCACCGGGATGTGGGCCTGCTGAGGTCCGGCGATGACTCGTTCGTCCTTATATAGACCGCTGTCGCGGATTTCCTGCAGTTGATTGACTAACAATTCTTGCATGGATGTGTACATGGGGGCCTCCAGACTCCGGTTGACGATGGAAATAGAAAAGAACGGCGGAACCCGCCCGGTCTCATACAGACCGCGTCCAAGGCGAGCGTCTGAAGCGTATCAAAACTCCTCCTGAAACGCCAAGGAATTTCCCAGGTTTTATCCAAAACGAATGAAAGTGACGGGTGTCAGGGGACTATCGGGAGGGTCTTGGAGAAAATGTCCTGTATGTGTCCAAGATACACTGTCCGACTTCTCCCCCGAGCAAGATAGTTGGCCATTGATTGCGAATGCGTAGCGCGATGTGTCGGCCCCAAAGAAAGGAGGATTTTTCCTCGACGGACTCCACTTCCGACCAAGGGATGAAGAGGGGGGGACTCCAGAATCGGAAAAGAAAAAAGAGAGAAAAGCAAAATCCCTCGTCGTTTACTTTGACGAAAAGGCAACCTTTATAACTAATTGGAAGCCATTTCGCTCCCATGAAGGCCGAGACAAAACGGAAGTGTTGACCACTTACAGGTTGTGCGGCACGGAAATACGCAGTCAGGGAAGCCCATCCACTGACATATGACAAAAAAACGCTGATCGCGATCCACATGAGTCCAAAAAATAAAAGCGAATCCGAGAATTCAGGAAACGTGAATTTACTCATTTCATTTATTCCTCGCGTGTGAAAAGAAGAGGTCTTCTCTGTTAAGGCCTATTACTCATTTTCTAATCAATCGTTTGTTGTCTGTCCATCTTTTTCTTTCGATGTTTCTTGGCCGGAATCATTCACGTGCGTGTTGTTTCTGCGTCTTCTGTTTTTTCTGCGATCTTCTCGTGTGTATCGTCTCTTTTTGAACCGCAGAATATTATGCAGAGCACGCAGAAAGAACCGCGATGGGTTTTGGGGAGAAATTCTGGTTTATTCGTCCGGGGGGATGATCTTGGAGCCATCGTATTGTGGGGGAGACGGTTTTGAATGCTCCGTTGGGTGCGGAAACAAATGTGGGTCGCAGTGGACCGCCGCCGCCGAGATCCGCTGGGCGCCGGTGGGGGAGTAGAGACGGTACACCAGATCGCGTTCCGTCAGTTCGGCAGGAACGTCTTCGGGGGTCCATTCCGGTTCGACCAGTTCGATTCGGCTGAAATCCACGAGCAACCCTTTCCTGCGGAAATCCGGGTGTTCGCGATGTGGTGGCGTGATCTCCGGACGACAGAGCCGGGGGTGGACGAACGGCTGACTGAACCCCAGACCGGCCAGCGCGCCCCAGCGTTCCACCAGCGCCGGGTAGGGCATCTGAAGCGCCTCGACGAGCCGGGGATCGCCCACCTGACGCCAGATACGGGCCGTTTCGGCCACGATGGCCTCGAAGCGCTTGCCGTGGCGCAACGCGCGCAACCGCCCGTCGCAGTGCGGTCCGATGTGGATCAGTTCATGCGCCAGCGTGGCCAGCGGATCGTGTTCCAGAAGCCGGGGCAGGCGTAACAGAACGATATAGAGGGCCTCTTCTCCTCGAACCGTGACGCGTGTGTTGCGCCGCTGGAACCACGAGGTGACCCGCACGACTCGCCGCGACTTGCGGTGGTACCAGTAACCGAAGTCGAGTTCCTCGCGCTGGCGCAGGCCGTAACACTGGGCCAGGTTGCCGTAACGGGAGGTCGAACCGCGCGCCGCAGCCAGCACGAGCACACGCCGAGACGCGATGTGGCGCAGGTAAGGCACCGTGCGCGCCATGTCCGCGATGGCCTGGTGGACGAGCGTGGTGTAAAGCAACACGGCGGTTTTCCCTCAATCACCCCTCAGACCGAAATGTGAACCCCGAAAGACCTGGCGCAGTGGAACCGCAACCGAATTTTGACCCCGAAATACACGAAACACACGAAAGCCGATTTTCTTCGTGTGTTTCGTGTATTTCGGGGTTCTGAAAGTCGGTCTCGCTCAGTCTTGATCTCAACCCTCGTTTTCGAAGGGTTTCAGCGCCGCCGGATCGAGGAAACAGTCTTCGCCCAGCAGGACCTCCGGCAACTGGCCGGGCATGATCCGGGCCGCCGCTTCCAGGTTGTGGCCTTCCGTATCGGCAAACGGGACCGCCACGGACAACCCCACGCCCGCCGCGCGGATGGCCGTTACGCCCGACTCACTGTCTTCGAAGCCGATCACGCACGGAAAGTCCTCGTGGCCCAGACCCAGCGTCTGAAGCGCGATGCTGTAGAGGTCGCGGTGCGGTTTGAGGCGGATCTCGGACGAGTCGCTCGCCGTGATGAACGCGTCGTAGAACGCCTCGGGGTCCTGGAAATCCTGAAGAACCTGGGCTTTTGTGGCGTCATCCACCGGCCACCCGGCCACATCCTCACGTAGCAGGCCGAAGACCGCCCCCAGCACCACGCGCGCCTCGTAGGCGATCGAGGACGTGACGACCGCCACCGGTACCGGATGCGCCTCGAGATAACGACCCAGAGCGGCCAGCCGCCGCGCATAACCGGCCCCGTCCGACCAGTCAGAGGTGGCCTGGGCGTCCCCGGAGGTGGCACGGGCGTCTCGCCCGTGAATCGGTTCCGTACCGCCAGCGTCCTCGCCGGCACAGCGGTTGTAGTTCGTACCGCCGGCGTCCCCGCCGGCACAACAGTTCCTCTTTTCCTTAATCCCTCGCGCCCGCAGCGTTTCGATCAGCCGCTCGGCGAAGTTCCCCATCTGCGCGCCGAGCCGTCCCTTCAAGGCTGCCAGAAACAGGCCGATGGCGGGCATCGGTTCGATCAGGTGCCCGTGGGCCGTCCCCAGCACCTCGCGCTCGCGTTCGGCGCCGTGTCCGTCGGCGATGTCGTTCAGGATCATGTGGTAGCGCATGTAATAAATATCCACGGCGGCGCGCACACGGTCGTTCAGGTTCTGGGCGCGGAACCCGTCGAGCAGGACGGGCGCCAGACGGTCGGCCAGCGCCAGCGCTTCCGCTTCGACATAACGCCCCGCCGAGGTCGTGGCGCGGAACTCCGCGTCGTCGAGCAGTGCGCCCAGACCCAGCGCCACCGTGTTGGCGCGCACCTCGCGCCGACGGTTCTCGTCGCGTCCCCGGGCCAGGGTCCAGAGCGCGGCGTTGAGGTAGGCGCGCAGGCAGTCGGCGGGCTTGAAGTGCTCACCGTAGGTCACCAGCAGGTACTCGACGTGTTTGGTGGTCGAGTTGCCGATGATGTGGGGGTAATCGGCCTTGCGGTCCAGTCCGGCCCACACGGACGGGCTGGTCCGACCGGTCACCTGTCGCGTCATCCATTCGAGCGAGTGGATGCAGAGCGGCTCGGTGGTCGTGGTGGTACCGTCCATGTCCATGACCACTCCGGCCAGACGGGGCAGGTTTCCCGTGATCCTGGGCGGCAGGGGGTAGATTTCGAGCGGCGCATAGATATAGGAAGGATTCCGCACCAGGGCGACTTCCTGGCATCCGAGCGTTTCGAGCACAAGTTGGCAGATGCCCGGGGCTTCTGCGGCGGGCGCCAGTTTCCGGGTGGGCAGGGGAGGGGTTTGCGAGGTCATGAGGGTCCTTTCGTCACTAGATGCCCTTAGCCAACTTTTGCGGGTACAACCGCGAAAGACGCGAAAATCGCGAAAGGTTTTCTTTTTCGGATCATTCGTGCTTTTCGCTGTTCCCTCGTGGTTTTCTGTGTTCCGGCGACCGTGAGGAATCCGCCACATCCAACCGACGGCTAAAGGTGTCCATCACATTCAACGATCCGGAACGGCCCATGCCCTTCCGAATCTGCCCCTTTCCATACGGGGTGGCGCAATTTTTGTCAAGGAATGGTACAGATGGGAACAGGGCCTTGACAGAGTCAACAAAAAGTATCATAGTAAAGATGTTCTCTGCCAGTGGCAGTAGAACCTACAAAGGCTTCGACCGCTGAGCCAGCCTGGCGAATCAGCGGTCTTCTTTTTTAGGGCCATTTTGGCCCCTTGCGGATTTGATCTATCGTTGAAAGGCGTTCTGGCCGAGTGGGTGTGTCGGCAACATAGGCGGTTATGAAGTCCGCCTCTTTGGGGGCTTTCAATGCAATCACGACCACGTAGTCTCCCATGACCAGTGTCACGCGTCGTGTTGCATCATAACATTTCTTCTTCTTGTCCCAGCCTTGATAACGTTCGCTGTTCGGGTCTTGGAGTGCCGCCTGTATCCAGTCAAGACGCTCCGCACGTTTTGTTGAGAACAGGTCCTTCCTGTTGTTTCGTTGCGACGACTCGAAGCAACAATGATCAAAGTCCCGTTTTCTGAAACGAACCTGGATGCCATCGAAGGTTTCAACCGGTTCCCGACAATAGAGTTTCTCAAAGTGAGCGCGATATGCCACTTCATTGGCCAGGCAGAGCAAGGGGGGATAGGCCACCTCACCACCCTCCCGTCAGGTTAATTTGGAAGACATTGAACTTTTGTTCGTTACGGAAGGTTGGAGAGATTTTCCGGCCAAGTAGGCTTTCATAGTGTTTCAAGACTTCTGCTTTGGCGCTTTCCTCTCGGATCTGGTTATTTAAACGGTAAGCGGCCATTCCTGTCAGTACATCCGCCATTTGAATCAACATGGATTCTTCAGACCGGACAGCCTGAACGGATTGTACCACCGACGAGAGGTTGGAATAGTCCAGGCAACGACGCAAGATATGCAGGCGGTTTCGGAGACGGTTGCTTTTGAAATCTACAAAGAACGCATACTCGTTGAAGTCCAAAATCCAATGATGCAGCATCTGATAATAGAACTTGTAGAATCCCAATTCTTGATCGTTCTCGTGGTAGAGTTTCAGGTTGACCATCTGTCGGTCAACGGCAATACAACGAAACCGCAACAGTTCGCCTTTGCCATGGAACCATTCCACTATATTCTTGTAGAATTCGCAACGGGATGGCGAAATCTTCTGCCATTTGAACTCGCTGCCGATCTTATACTCGTCACGCAGTTTCTGGATCTCAGATTTGAAAGGTGTACGTTCTTCTTCGGGCAACCACAAACTCCCAATCACCATGAAACGACTGTTGGATCGTCGTGATCCCAGAAGGTCAGGACGGCTTTCATCGCAGTAAACCTCGAATTTCATGGAATCTCTTTCCTCGCCATATTGTGGCCTGATTTACATATGGCTGGTTAATTCTCGGGTCTTTCTCAATAGTCAAGATGGAAACAAGACTGGTTTGTCCCTGTACTGACAGAGTACATTTATCGTACTTGTTTGGATTCTTCGGGTCAAGAAGTCTTGTAGAAGACTGGTACAGATTGTCAGGCGGGAGGGAGAGGCAAGGACTCTCGTTTCAGGCGTTTGTGAATACGCCAGCTGGCCCAGAAGAGGGATATTAGAATGGCAAGGTTAATCGTGATCAATACGAGGAAGGAAAATACCTTGCCGGTGGCTTTGGATTGTGAGTACACAAACCAGCGTTTCGGGGGATACTCGCCTTTGTAGTTTCGATCCGGAACAAGCCGGATTTCCGTAAACTCGACCAGATATGGCGTGTAAGTGGCTTTCCCTGTCCGTTTCTCGTATTTTACTCCAGATATAGTTTCCTTGCCTGTTGCTTCCATGATAGCCACCTCTATTTGGAGGGGAAAATTCTGTTCTGAGTTGAAAGTGAACGGTCCCTGCCATTCAGAAACATCTTCAATCCATGACTCGGGAATTTCCCTAATCAGGTCGTGCATGAAATTGGGCCATAACCAGATATTCAACCAGATGAAAATGGAGAAGGGTATCAACGCCACACCTGCTGTGAAGCCGATAATTTCGATCCCACGCCAGAAACCGCGTTTCCATTTTGTGTCCCAGCAGTTGTATGCCATGCAGAGTCGTTCTTTCTGAGAAGTTTTATCCGGGATAGAAAACTTTCAACGTCCAGTGACCAAAACACTTTCCCAAATTCGGATCACTTCCGGCAACCAGGATTGATCGAGGTGGAGGGGAATTTCGTGGGACTCGAAGGGGAAGGCGAGGCGGAGGTGTCCCTGAATCTGGCCTTGACGGTTGATCTGGAGGTGGAGGCGGAGGTGACGGCAGGGAGAGTCCAGGACGGCTTCTCCTGCGAGGCGTTCCTGCATCGTCCGCAACTGCGCGATGAAAGCCTGTAACGAATCGAAAGCGAGGTTCAGTCCGTCAAACGACAAAGCGACGATCGCGTTCCGGTAACGGAGGTTGACGATCGTATAGCCCTGCACTTCCGGTTCCACGATTTCGATCAAAAGTCCTTCCAGACGCATTGTGGGGAGGAGGGAGCTCGTTTCTTCTTCCGGGACCGGGAGGGGGACGTCTGGCCACTTGGACGATGAGGCGTCATTCTTCCCCCGTTTGATTCGTTTGTCAGTCAGAAGGGTCTGGAGTGTTTCCCGGGCGCGGGCCAGAGAGGGGGCGTCCAGTTCCATCTGGAACTCGTGCCGCTCTTCCTCCACCCCGTTCGTCGAGATCCGTAGAAAACCGCTCAGGCGTTCAGATGGCCAGTCCCGGGTCAAACGAAGCAGGAGGGTATCTTCTAAATCGTTGAGGATGGCCTCCCTGACGTCCTCTTTTTTCTCCATCCGCTGGAGTTGTTCCAGGAACGACGTGAGGGAACCTTTCAGTACGAAACGGTCCTCCCGCACACACAGGCGGGTGAAAGGGGTGACGTATTCGATCCGGGAGGGCATGTGCCAGTCCGTACCCGGTTCGGCCACCTGGAGTGTGAAACCGGCCAGGGAAAGAGTGGGAAGGGGAGGGAGAAGGGAATCGTTTTCGGGTGTTGGTTGGGATAATCCGGGAATCTTCATGTTGGACCTCTGGGACAAGGGTTCCGATTTTCAAGTCTTCTCTCAATCCTTGGATCAGGAGAGGGGCATGTCGAAGGCATCCTGGGGAATTGAGGGATCCTGGTCGGCCAGCAGGCGGTCCGTTGTCTTGTCCACTTCCTGGCGCAGACTCCGGTGTTTTTCGAGGAGCATCTTGTAACG
>DAOPYU010000029.1:16840-18514 GCA_035353095.1 Candidatus Sumerlaeota bacterium
TCTTGTCCACTTCCTGGCGCAGACTCCGGTGTTTTTCGAGGAGCATCTTGTAACGACGTTTCCAGATTTCCGTTTCGTCACGCGCCTGGGCGGCTTCGGCATTGGCTTGTTGGATGTCCCCGGCAGCCTCCCCCCTCTGGGTTTCGGCTTCGGTTGGGGGTTGCTGTTTGTACGCCTCGGCTTTCTGACGCAGTTCCCGACATTCCTGGGCCCATTTTTCGGCGGACGTGGCGGCTTCAGCGGCTTTCTGTTCCGCCTCACGCAGTCGGGACTGAAGTTTCCGAGATTCCATGTTGAGCGAGTCGTAGGCCATCTGAAGTTCCATGACTTCCTGGGCCGGTACCATATCCTCCGATTTCGCCGTGCTGGATTCGACTGTCGCCGAACCGCCCATCAGGGTGGGCGGATTGCCGGACGCCTTCTTCAGCGCCTGATACTTGGCCCCCAGCAGTTCGTAAGCGCTCTGCAGTTCGGCCACCCGCGACTTGGGAATGCTCTCGGCCAGGCGTTTCTGGTGTTCGGCCTGCAATTCAGCGTGCTTTTTCTGGAGTTCCCGGTAATCCGCCTTCAGCCGTTCGATCTCGTGGGCCGTTTCCGTGTCACCCGTTTCGGCTTTTTTCACCGACGCCTTGAGGCGCAGCAGTTCGGCTTTCGTGGAGTCGTAGGCGGCCTGCAATTCAAAGACTTCACTTTCGGGAACCGTGGATTCTTTCAGTTCGTGCAGCGACTGGCGCAGGGTCAGGACCTCCTGGCGCAATTCCTCCACTTCCCGGGCCGATTTCAACGCACTTGTCTGGCTGTTTTTCAGGTGCTCGGCCAGGCGGTATTCGGCCTGTTTGGTCGCGGCCCGGGACTTCTGGAGATCCGACTGGACGGCGTCGTAGGCCCCCCGCAGGTCGAACATCTCCTGCTCCGGGATGAACCCCTCGATGGCTCCGGAAGAAATTTTGTGCCGGAGTTCCTTCAGTTCCCCCCGCAATTTTTCACTCTCTTCCAGAATCCGTTCGGAATCTTTCCGGGACCGCTTGCCCTCGTAGTCGAGTTGCGAGTTGGCCTCTTCTATGTCGCGTTTGAGCCGGTAGATTTCCGTCTGCATTTCGCCTTCTTTTATCTGGAGAGCCTTGAGCGTCGCTTCCTTTTCCTGCATCTGCAGATCGAATTTTTCCATTTTCCGGATCTGGGTTCTCAGGCGTTCCATTTCCTCATCGTTCTGGTTGACCATTTTCTCGAGCGTGCGCAATTCCCGTTCCGCCCCCTTGCGGGCCGTTTCGGACTCTTCGAAGCGTTTGCGGTAGGTTTCGACATTGACCATGTCGTCGTTGATCGAGTTCAACTGCTGAGTCAGGCGCCGGTTGTCCATGGTCAGTTGTTCGTTTTTCTGGCGCATTTCGGCCATGCGCGCTTCCATTTGCTGGAATTCGCTCATGCGCCGCATCTGTTCTTCGAAGTCTTCCTCTTCCGTTTCCCCAGAAGCGACGCTGAGCGCTTCATCGAGCAGGCGGCGCTGCCGGACGATCTTGCGCATCAGTTCCCACCAGCGCTTTTCCTGGTGCGCCCACGCGTTCCTGGCCTCCATCGCGAGTCGCTCTTCTTCCGTGGTCGCTTCGGCGATCTGGCCACGCGTGTAGAGAATCTGGCCATCCGCCACCGCCAGCTTCGCTTCAATCTGCTCCA
>DAOPYU010000030.1:0-18300 GCA_035353095.1 Candidatus Sumerlaeota bacterium
GTCCCCGGAAGCCCTACGAAACCCATGCGCACCGGCGCACGGGCGGGAATCCCCATGCTCCCCGTCCAGACAGGATCAAAGAGAAGAAGCGGGGCGACTGATCGGAAGGCGAACGAAAAAGCCGGTCACCGGGACATGCCGAAACAACTGCCCTTGATTTTCTCGGTTGTCAGCCGCACATCGTTCTCGAATTCGAACCCCATCATTTCGGTCATGTTCAGCGCGTCGAGCATCGCGTGGCGCAATTCCTCCTCGTTGTCATAGGGCAGGAGACTGAAGCCGAGTTTGCGCGTGAGGAGATTCGAGATATAGGTCACCACGACCGATTCGTGGCGTTGTTCGATTTCGTACCGGTCGTTGTGCAGGCGAACGACGGTCTGGAAGCTGGCGGGATAATTCCACTTCTCGAGCAGACGCGCGCCCAGGTCGTTGTGGCGCATGGCGAAGACGCGCCGGATGACCCCTTCGCTGACCGAGTTGGGACTCTTCCACAATCCCTTTTTCTCCCCCTCGCAGGCCAGATGAATGATGAGCAATTTACCGATGTCGTGCAGCAGGCCCATCATGAAGTAGTCGGAGCTTTCCGGGATCTGGAGGCGCTGCGCGATCATTTCGTTCGCATAAGCGGTCGTGATGCTGTGGAGCCACAGCTGGCGCATGATCTCGACCATGTGACGGTGTTCGGTGCGGAAGAGATTCTGAGAAATGACGGCCTGAATGATGTTGCGGGTCTCGCGCAGGCCGAGACGGCTGACGGCCTGCTGGAGGTTCTTGATGCGTTCGAGTCCGGCGTAGATCGGGGAGTTCGCCACCTGGAGGATGCGCGAAGCCATCCCCTGTTCGGTCTCGACGATCTCGGCAATGGCCGCAAAGCTCTGCTGGTCGTCTTCGATCACCTCGCGCACGCGCATGGCGACTTCCGGCAGGATCGGCAGTGAGATGTTCGGATTCTCGATCAGGTTGGTCAGCGCCATGGAGATTTCCATGACGCTGGCGATTTTTTCCGTCTCATCCATCGCCGCGCCCAGCCGCCCGACCGGCGCTGCGGGCCGGGACAAAACCCGCGGTTGGGACGTCGGAACGGCGAGTCGCGAAAACGCCTGATTGAGCAATTGCCGGACTTTCTCGGGGTCAATTGTGCCGGGGAAGATTGCGCTGGGGGCGACTTCGTTGACCAGGGCGTTGGTGGTGATTTCGAGCGGCGCGGTTTCGATCACCACGCGCTGCATGGTCGGCAGATACCGGTGCGCCTGTGCCAGAAAGGTCAACCCCGAGGACTTGCCCAGTTTCGACTCGGCAATGACCATGTCGAACGGTTGTTCCTTCAACCGCAGGATCGCGTTGTCCACGCTCGACGCGGCCACCGCCGTCACGTCGTACTTGATGAGCGAGTTGGCGATTCGACGCGCTTCATTTTCGTCTTCGCACAAGATCAGGACCTTGGGGGTCTCATCCGCTTTTCCTGGCGCCATCCGATCATTTCCTGTTCCGAGAATTTCCGCCCGCCAGAACGGTACTCGAAAATCGAGTCCGTTGTCAAGTCACCTTGCGTTCCCCCGGGGGGCCGGGCGGAGTCGGGTATGGCAAGAATCCCGATACTGGGCAGCCCAGTATCGGGATTCGGATGAATCGGGTCACGATTCAGACTCCTCTTCCCCCCGATGCCGGGGAGAGAGACGTGAAGCGGTGGCAGGACACTGCGATCCGGCTCAGTGTGTGCGGGCGGCGTTGGCCTGGCGCATTTCGCGAATACGCTGGGCGCGGCTCTTGCTCTTTTCCGCTTCTTCTTCCGTGATGATTTTGATTTCGCGGTCCACAAACTCGACGATGGCCATCATGGCGCCGTCCCCCATCCGGGGTCCGGCCTTGACCACGCGCAGGTAGCCGCCGTTGCGGTCCTTGAAACGCGGTCCGAGTTCCTCGAACAGGCGGTGGACGATCTCCTTGTGCTGGAGATAGGCGAAGGCGCGGCGGCGCGAGGCCTGCGAACCTTCCCGGCCCAGCGTGATCATCTCTTCGGTGTACCGGCGCACTTCAGCGGCGCGGGTTTCGGTCGTGCGGACCTTCTCGTGGCGCAGAAGCGCCTCGACGAGGTTGCGAAGCAGAGCCTTGCGGGGTCCCCAGGGCATTCCGAGGCGGCCAGTGTGTTTGCGATGTCTCATGTCTCTAATTCCTACGTTCGGGATATCCGTTTATCGTCCGCGCCAGGCGTCCGGCGCCGGGGCGTACCCGGCAAAAGGGCCACTCGGGGCCCGCTTGCCGCATCATTTTTCCTTGCTCTGGACGGGCATGCCGTCCTCGCCGATGCGCATGTTGAAGGTCAGGTCCATCTCCTTGAGGATGTTCTTGATCTCGGAGAGGGACTTGCGCCCGAAGTTGCGGTACTTGAGCATTTCGGACTCGCTCTTCTGCACCAGATCGCGGATGGTCTTGATGCCCGCGGCTTCCAGGCAGTTGAAGGAACGCACGGAGAGTTCCAGTTCTTCGATGCTGCGGTCGAGTTTCTCGCGCATCTCGTCGAGGGGCGAAACTTCCGGTCCCGCCATCTCGGCTTCCATGACGGCGGCCTTTTCATCCTCGGCCCGGATGAACATGGCCAAGTGCTCGCGCAGAATCCGCGCGGCAGCGGAGACACACTCTTCGGGGGAAACCGTTCCGTCGGTCGTGACTTCGAGGAGCAGACGGTCGTAGTCGGTACGCTGCCCCACACGGGCGTCCTCGACGCCGATCTTGACGTTCAGAACGGGCGAGAAGGAAGCATCGAGCGGAATGATCCCGATGTCGTCCACCTCGTCATCTTCCTTGCTGGCCGGGACGTAGCCGTGGCCGAGGGAGACGTGCAGTTCGAAGCGGACTTCCGCCCCCTGGCCCAGGGTTGCGATGGGCTGCGTGGGGTTGAGGACTTCGACAAGGTCGTTGGGCTGGAAATCACCCGCGGTGATGGCCTTGGGCCCTTTGGCCTCGAGCACCAGATTGGTGTCCGTCACTCCCGGTTGAAGGCGCAGATGGATCTGCTTGAGGTTCAGGATGATGTCTGAAACGTCTTCCTTGCAACCCGGGATCATTTCGTATTCGTGGGTGACCCCATCGAATCGCAAGGCGGTGATCGCTGCCCCTTGAATGGAGCTGAGCAAAATGCGGCGCAGAGAATTACCCACGGTCATTGCAAAGCCACGCTCAAACGGCTCCGCGGTAAAACGAGCATACGAATCGGTTCTCGTCTCGCTCTCGCACTGCAAAGCCCGGGGCATGATCAAGGTTTTGAAGTCCATGTAAAAGGAACCTCCCTTTCTTACGCTCAAGAGCGCTTGACACCCGTCCCGTAGAGTTCTCTGGACAGGAGAACCCGCGGGCGCGGACGTCGGCTCCGGACGTTACTTGCTGTAGAGTTCGACGATCATCTGTTCGCTCAGATCCATCGGGATCTGGTCGCGGTCGGGCACGCGAATCATCTGGCCCTGTTTCAGTTCCGGATTCCACTCGAGCCACGTCAGGCGCCCGAGGGTGTTGGCATAATCCAGAGCCGACTGGACCGCCTGATTTTCAAGCATTTTGGGCTTGATGGAGACGACCTGACCCGGACGCACCTGACAGGAGGGACGGTTGACTTTACGCCCGTTGAGCAGGATGTGACCGTGGGTGACCAACTGACGCGCTTCCGAACGGGAGGCGGCGAACCCCAGGCGATAGACGATGTTGTCGAGGCGTTTTTCCAGGAGTTGGATGAGCAACGTACCCGTGACGCCCGGCATCTTGTCGGCCAATTTGAAGTAGCGGCGGAACTGGCGTTCCAACACCCCATAGCTGCGTTTGGCTTCCTGCTTGGCGCGCAGCTGCAGGCCGTAGGTCGAGGTCTTGCCCCGGCGCATCCCGCTCCCTGTGGCACCCGGGGGATAACCCTTTTTGCTCAGGGCGCATTTCGCGGAGTTGCAGCGGGCGCCTTTGAGGTTGAGTTTTTTGCCTTCACGCCGGCAGAGGCGGCACACAGCTTCGGTGTATCGTGCCACGTTTTACTCCTCCTGTTATCCGAGAACCCTCTTGCTTCGGGTCGTTGTTTCTATTTTCGAGTCAATCACGTGCCAGCCGGATCAGACACGCCGCTTCTTGGGCGGGCGGCAGCCGTTGTGAGGCAGGGGCGTGACGTCGCGGATCATCCTGACCCGCAGGCCGATGCTCTGCAGAGCGCGGATGGCGGACTCGCGGCCGCTGCCCGGGCCCTTGACTTCGACGTCCACGGAAAGCAACCCGTTGTCCATCGCCTTACGTCCACACTGCTCGGCGGCTGTCTGGGCGGCAAAGGGCGTGCTCTTGCGCGAACCTTTGAATCCGACCATCCCGCCACTGGCCCACGACAACGTGCTGCCGGTCTTGTCACAGATGGTGATGATCGTGTTGTTGAAGGTGGCATGGATATGCACGATACCTTCCGGGACGTTCTTCTTGATCTTGCGGGGGCCGCCAGCTTTTCTCTTTGCCATAGTTCCTTTTCCTGTGTCTCTGCATCAAAATAGACGGCGCTTATCAAGAGACGCCGACTGATCGGAGCGCAGCTCTCCTTGAGCCAACCCGGCGCGCAGCCGGGTCCGGATGGTCGTTACTTCTTCAACGCCGATCCGTGCGGGCCTTTACGGGTGCGGGCATTGGTCTTGGTGCGCTGCCCGCGGCAGGGCAGACCGCGGCGGTGACGCAACCCGCGATAGCAGCCGATGTCCATGAGGCGTTTGATGTTCTGCGAGATCTCCCGGCGCAGATCCCCCTCGACATTGTAGGTGGCCTGGATTTCCGCCGCGAGGCGCGTCACTTCTTCTTCGCTCAGGTCACGCGTACGCGTGTCGGGGCTGATCCCCGTGCTGGCGAGAATCTTGCGCGAGGTCGTCAGACCGATGCCGAAGATGTAGGTCAGCGAAATCTCGATGCGCTTGTCGCGCGGAATGTCAACACCTGCGATACGAGCCAAAATGCTTCCTCCTATACCCCTCTTGCGGGGTCTTATCCTTGACGCTGTTTGTGACGGGGGTTCTCACAGATCACCCGGTTGATCCCGCGACGGCGGATGATCTTGCATTTATTGCACCGTTTTTTAATCGAAGAACGCACTTTCATTTGATTCTACTCCTCTCGCGCCGGAATTCAAGCCTGCCGTTCCGGATTATTTGAATCGGTAGGTGATGCGGCCACGAGCCAAATCGTACGGGGTCAACTCGACCTTGACTCGGTCCCCCTGCAGGATTCGGATAAAGTGTACCCGCATTTTGCCTGAAATCGTGGCCAATACGATGTGGCCATTTTCCAATTCGACTCGGAACATGGCGTTGGGCAGAAGTTCCACGACCTTGCCCTCGACTTCTATTTTGCCTTCTTTCGCCATGAAGTTCGCCTTACACCGTCAGAATTTCCGCCCCATTTTCGGTCAGGGCGACTGTATGCTCAAAATGGGCGGACGGTTTATGGTCCGCCGTAATGACCGTCCATTCGTCATCGAGTTCCTGGGTCCGCCAGTCCCCCAAGTTCACCATCGGCTCGATCGCCAGAACCATTCCCTCACGCAACCGGATCCCCCGGCCCGCCGGACCGTAGTTGGGAATCCGCGGCTCTTCGTGCATTTCCCGGCCGATCCCGTGCCCCGTGTATTCCCGCACGACCGAAAGCCCGAAACTTTCCACATAGGACTGAATCGCGTTGGAAACATCGCCCAGCCGCGCACCGGGCCGACAGACTTCAATCCCGATTTCCAGCGAACGGCGCGTGATTTCGATCAGGCGGTGGATCTCGGCGCTGGCGTCCCCCACCGCAACCGTCACGGCCGTATCCGAGTGGAACCCGTAATGGAAGAGGCCAACGTCAATACTGATCAGATCTCCATCGTGGAGGCGGCGCTTGGCGCTGGGAATGCCATGCACGATTTCTTCATTGATCGAGGCACAGATCGTAGCCGGATAGGCGCGGCGCCCGGTCCCATACCCGAGAAAGGACGGTTTCGCCCCCAGCTCTTCGATCATGGCATAGGCCGCCTGATCGAGATCGAGCGTGGTGATGCCAGGACGCACCATCGCAGCCAGAGCTTCACGGACTTCGGCCAGTTCCCGCCCGGCCTTCCGCATCAGCTCGATTTCCTCGCGACTTTTAATAATCCCGGCCAAGCGGTCCACTCCGCCCCTGATCATCCTCGTAAACCATCCACTTTCTGCTCGATACCCCGCAGCAGAGAGTCACGCACGTCGGCAACACTACCATTTGCCGCAACACGAATCAAGCACTTCTTCGCTTCATAATAATCGAGCAGCGGCAGCGTCTGACCATCGTACACCGACAGCCGCTCGCGGAGGGTTTCTTCGTTGTCGTCCTTGCGCTGAAGCAGGTCCGACCCGCACTTGTCGCACTTGCCCGCCACCTTCGGCGGCATGAAATGGATGTTGTAGGAGCCGTCACAACCCGGCTTCGTACACAGACGGCGGCCACAAATGCGCTCCACCAGAGTCTCCGAGGGAATCTCCAGCACCGCCGCGATGTCAATCGCCACACCCAGTTCCGCCAGAATCTTGTCCAGATACCTGGCCTGTTCGATGTTGCGCGGATACCCGTCGAACAACACCCCGGAACCGGCCTTCTGCAAGTCGGCGACTTTTTCCTTCACGATCCCGCCAACCAGTTCGTCGGAGACCAGTTTCCCCTCGGCCATGATCGCCTGGGCCTGCTTGCCCAGTTCGGTGCCCTTGCGGACGGCCTCGCGCAACATGTCGCCGGTCGAGACGTGGGTCAGTTGGAAACGCTCGCAAATGGCGGCAGCCTGCGTGCCTTTACCGGATCCTGGAGGGCCAAAGAGAACACAATTCATGGGAAAACGCTTATCCTTTCAGATGTGACCCGCACGGCGCCTTCGGGCGCCCGCGAAAAAAACGATCTTGCTCAACTCCGCTCGGACTCGGACCGGGTCGCCGCCGGGGTTTCCGGCGTATGGCGCACACGCGTCCGATAATTGGCCGCACCCGACGTACGGGAACGGTACTTGAAACCTTCGTAATGCCGCATGAGAAGTTGCGACTCGATCTGCTTCATCAGGTCCAGCATGACGCCCGCCACGATGATGAGCCCCGTCCCTCCCACCATCTGCGCGTAGTAGGCATTGATGCCGAACGAGTAGGTGAGGACATCGGGCAGCATCGCCACCACGACCAGGAACGTCGCGCCGACACACGTGATCCGCGAAAGCACGTAATCAATGTAGTCGGAGGTGTTCTTACCGGGACGACGCCCCGGGATGAACGCGCCCACGCGCTTGAGGTTATCCGCCGTATCCACCGGGTTGAACGTGATGGCCGTGTAGAAGTAGCAGAAGAAAACCGTCAGGAACACATACGCCAGATTGTGGAAGTTGCCCATCTTGAGGAGGCTGAAGATACCGCCCCGCTGAATGTCAAGCATGGCATACAGGTTGTACTGCGTAGTCGCCTGGCTGAAGAAGTCCTGAAGGAGAGGCGCCAGCCCTTCCCGGGTTTCCGACGAGAAGAGGTTGATGAACATGCTCGGGAACATCAGGATCGAGGAGGCAAAGATCACCGGGATGACGCCCGCCGTGTTGATCTTCAACGGCAGGTAGTTGGCGCCCCCCTGCATCTCGCGGCGTCCCACCAGACGGCGTGCGTACTGGATCGGGATTTTGCGGCTGGCCTGTTGAACCAGGATGATCAGGGCCGTGACCGCCACGAAGATAACCGGCACGGCGATGAAGCCGATCCACGGCATGTTGCCCACGAGCGCCTGCGAGTAGCCGGCCTTGATATCGCTCGGGTAACGGGCCATGATACCGGCGGCGATGATGAGCGAGATCCCGTTGCCAATGCCGAACTCGGTGATCTTCTCACCCAGCCACATGATGAAACAGGTCCCCGTGGTCATGGCCACCATGGTGGTGAAAATGAAAAGCAGGTTACTCACCCCTTCAATCTTGACGCCCATGCGGATCATCATGATCGCCAGACCGACGCTCTGGAAAGCGGTCAGGATGACCGTGCCGTAACGGGTGAACTGGTTGATTTTCTTGCGGCCCGCTTCGCCCTCTTTGGCGATCTTCTCGAGCTGCGGGATCACCACGGTGAGCAGCTGCAGGATGATCGAAGCCGTGATGTTGGGCATGATCCCGAGGGCGAAGATGGTCATCTGCTTGAAGGCGCCGCCGGAGAACATGTCCACCATGTCCAGCATACCGCGCCCCCCCTTGGCGAACATGTCTTCAAGCCGGGTGGCATCGGTAAAGGGACACGGCACATGCGCACCAATCCGATAAACCAGAAGCAGGAGAACCGTGATGGTCAGTTTGCGTCGAAGATCCGGAACTTTGAGAATGTTTGCGAGTGAACCGAGCATGGAACCGTTCATCCTCTGAGCGGGCAGTGTGTGCGGTTCGGCTTTTCATCAGGAACGCGCCCGGAGATTTCAGGGCGCGTCACCCTCAGAGCGAACCGTCTTCTACGTCAGGAGCGAGCCACGTCCTCTTCCGTACAGGCGCCACCGGCCTTTTCGATCTTTTCGCGGGCCGTGGCGGAGAAAGCGCTTGCCTTCACATTGAGTTTCTTCTTCAGATCGCCGGTTCCCAGCACCTTGACCCGCTGGGCGTTGCGGCTGATCAGGCCGGCCCCCACCAGCGCCTGAAAATCCACCTGCGAACCGTCTTCAAAACGATTGAGCTGCGCGACATTGACTTCAGACGTGGGAGTCTGCCACGGCAGGTTCGAGAACCCGCGCTTGGGCAGACGGCGCATGAGAGGCGTCTGACCGCCTTCAAAGCCTTTGCGTTTTTCGCTGCCCGAGCGGGCGGACGCACCTTTGTGACCCTTGCCCGCCTGCTTACCCGTGCCGGACCCGGGGCCACGACCTATGCGCTTGCGCACCTGCTGGGCGCCCTTGTCGCCGTGCAATTCTTCGAGTTTGATCATTATTCCGAAACCTCCGTCACTTGAACCAGGTGACGCACGCTGGTGGCCATCCCGAGGATGCTGGGCGTGGCGTCATGCACCACTTCGCTCTGGAGTTTCCGAAAACCCAAGGCCTTGATGGTGCGTTTATGGATCTCGCGCTGGTTGTTGACGCTTTTGACCCACTTGATTCGGATGCGTTTAGACTGTGCCGTCGTCATGTTCTTTCGCCTTTATTTCAAGAAATCGTTCGAGAATTTCGACCTCAGGAGCCACGCTCGGGCGAGGAGTCGTCATCGTCGTCGGAGTCGTCATCCTGTTCTTCGAAACCGCTGACCACGAGCATTTCATCGCCCTGTTCGCCCGCGATCTTCTCGGCCCGCTCGCGCAGCTGCGCCACGAGGTCGGCACCGCCAGTCTTCTTCACGGCGCACTCGCGCAGCGCCTTGGCGCGACGCTTGCCGACTGCGTCCTCGAGGCTCTTGCCGCGCAAACGCATCACTTCTTCTGCGTCGCGGATGTTCTTGAGCCCCTCGATGACCGCCTTGAGGATGTTGATGACGTTCTTGGAGCCGAGGTTCTTGGTCAAGACGTCCTGAATACCACCGAGTTCGAGCACGCTGCGGATGGCCGGCCCGGCGATGATCCCGGTACCTTCACTGGCGGGCTTGAGCATGACACAGGCCGCGCCAAATTCGCCATACACTTCGTGGGGGATGGTACGCCCCACACGCGGCACAACGATCAGGTTCTTCTTGGCGTTCTGGACACCCTTCTGGATGGATTCGGGCACTTCGTTGGCCTTCCCGAACCCCAACCCCACATGGCCGTTCTTGTCTCCGACGACGACCAGGGCGCTGAAACTGAAACGCCGACCGCCCTTGACGACCTTGGCCACACGGTTGAGTTGGATGACCTCTTCGGTCAGTTCCAGTTTTGCGGAATCGACGCGGTCTTTTTTCACGAACGCCGTCTCAATCTGGGGACTTGCTTCCATGTCGCTCACGTTGCTTCGTGCCTCCTCGGCAGGCTATTCTCCCCTACATCACAAGGGGCGCTTGGCTCAGAAATTGAAATGAGTCTCTTCGTCCGCGGACCGAACCCCTTCGGCGAAGGCCTTGACCACGCCGTGGTAGAGGTATCCGTTCCGGTCGAAGATGGCGGTGGTGATGCCCAAGTCTTTCATTTTCCGGCCCAGGGCCACACCCTGTTCACGGGCGTTGGTGGTGTTGCAGAAATTCTTGCCCGCGTTGTCTTTCGTTACGGTGGTGACGGCGGCGAGGGTCTTGCCTGCCTGGTCATCTATGACTTGCGCCGAAATGTGCCGATTGCTGCGATGAACGCAGATGCGCGGACGTTCGGCGGTGCCAACCACGGTCTGGCGAACACGCCACTGGCGGCGTTTGCGCGCTTGCGATTTGGAGAGTTTCATCTTTCTCTATCCTCTTCCGTTTACGTAACGTTACTTGGAGCCCGACTTGCCGACCTTGCGGCGCACATGCTCATCCTTGTAACGGATCCCTTTGCCTTTGTAGGGTTCCGGCGGACGCAAGCGGCGGATGTTGGCGGCAATCTGGCCCACCTGCTGCTTGTCAAAGCCCGAGATCACCACGTTGGTGTTGTCGGGCGCTTCGAGCGTGATCCCCGCCGGAGCCGGGAAGTTGATCGGGTGGCTGTAGCCGAGGTTGAACGTCAGGCCGGTACCCGCCTTGGCCACACGGTACCCGACGCCGATCAGTTCCAGTTGCTTCTTGAAGCCCTCGCTGACCCCCTTGACCATGCAGGACAGGAGGCGCTGGTAGAGGCCGTGGTAGGCTCGGCTCTGCTGGCTGTCGTCGGGACGCAGCACCTGCAAGGCGTCGCCGTCCTGGTTGACGGAAACCCGCTTTTGAGTGTCGAGTTCCATTTGTCCCTTGGGCCCCTTCACGGTGACCTTCATGTCCGGCGTGATCTTGACGTCAACGCCTTTCGGGACGGGAATGAGTACGTTTCCGATACGTGACACGACTGTTACTCCTTAAGCCCTTGTCGAACCGCCGACGGCGGCCGTGATCTTACCAGATGGTGCAGAGCAATTCGCCCCCGATGTTGCGCTTCTTGGCCTGCCGGTCGCTGAGCAACCCCTGCGAGGTCGAGAGGATGCAGATGCCCAATCCGCCCTCAATGCGAGGGATCTCCGCGGTGCTGACATACTGGCGCAGACCGGGACGGCTGACCCGACGCAGGCCGTTGAGAACCCGCTCGCCCTTGATGCCGTACTTCAGGAAGATGCGGATTTCACTCTGCTTTTCGAGGGGGCTGCCCTTTTCGCGTTCGCGGCGGCGCTTCAATTGGCCTTTGCGGCGCACCCGGGCGACTTTATAGTGCTTGATGAAGCCCTCTTCGCGCAGGATCTTGGCCAAACCTACCTTCAAACGCGAGGCCGGCACCGAAACTTCGTCCGCCTGGACCGCATTGGCGTTGCGGATGCGCGTGAGCATGTCGGCTATGGGATCGGTCACTGACATTACTTTCCTTCTCCTCTTGCGGCGCCCCCGGCGCGCGGGGGGCTCTGTTGCTGGCTCGAGTAAACCTGGCTGGCACGAGGCCCGCTTACCAGGACGACTTCGTAACGCCGGGAATGAGTCCCTGATTCGCCATGCTGCGGAAACAAATGCGGCACATTTTAAACTGACGCATAAAGGCCCGCGGACGGCCGCAGATGGGGCAGCGGTTCTTCTGGCGAGTGGAGAATTTGGGCGTCAATTTCATTTTGACTCTGAAAGACAATCTCGACACGGCGCTCTCCTTGTATCTTCCTGGGCGCCGGGCCGCTCCTGTAGCAGGTCTCCCCGGGCGCCTCAGATCGTAGCCTCTCTCTTATTTCTTGCGGAACGGCATCCCCAGCAGGGTCAGCAGTTCGCGGCATTCGGCATCCGTCTTGGCCGTCGTGACGGTCGTGATGTCCATGCCCTGAGTGTTCTCGACATCGCTGTAGTTGATTTCCGTGAAGATCAACTGCTCGCGGATGCCCATGCTGTGGTTGCCACGTCCGTCGAAGGCGTTCGTGGGCAGGCCCCGGAAGTCGCGCACACGGGGGATGGCCACATTGACAAGGCGGTCGAGGAAGTCGTACATGCGGCGTCCGCGCAGGGTGACCGAGGCGCCCACGGGCATGCCCTGACGCACCTTGAACTGGGCCACCGACACTCGGGCGCGGTTGATGCGCGCCTTCTGTCCGGTGATCAGGCCGAGTTCGACCGCGGCGTCATCGAGCAGTTTGACGTTGCGCGAGGCTTCGCCCACACCCATGTTGACCACCACCTTGACGAGGCGGGGCACTTGCATGGGGCTCTTGTAGTTGAACTTTTTCTGCATCGCGGGGACGATCTCCTCGCGGTACTTGGTCAACATACGGGACGTGTAACCGGCAGGAATGACGGCGTACTTCTCGTCAATCTTGCGGCCTTTTTTCTTGTCCTGCTTTTGGGCTTCATCGCCCTTTTTGATCTTCTTTTCCTTTGCCATCCTTCGGCACTCCCAAGCGCTCGGCACACGCGAGTCTATTTCGAATCAAAACCCCGTTGTCGCGGGCGGCCCCCAAGGCCCACCCGGCCGGGGATCAGACTTCATTTCCCGTCTTGACGATGACGCGGACCTTCTTGCCATCGCGTTCTTCCATGCGCACCCGTGAGGGCTTGCCATTCCCCTTCTGGTCCACCAGCATGAGTTTGCACAGGGGAATCGGGGCCTCTTTCGAGACGATCCCGCCGTGCTGCGTCTGGCTGCGACGGCGTTCGTGCTTGCTGACCAGATTGATGCCTTCCACCAGGGCCTTGTCCTCGTCGGGCATCACCATGAGCACCCGGCCCGTGCGGCCGCGGTCCTTGCCGGAGAGAACATACACCATGTCATTCTTCTTGATTCTCAGAGCCATTGGGACTCACTCCTGTTTCCGTTTTGCGACACCGGCTCACATGACTTCCGGCGCCAGGGAGACAATCTTCATGAAGTTCTTGGCGCGCAGTTCGCGCCCGACCGCACCGAAAATACGCGTCCCGATCGGCTCACGCTGGGTGTTGATAATCACCGCGGCGTTCTCGTCGAAGCGGATGTACGATCCGTCCTCACGGCGCACTTCCTTGGCCGTGCGGACGATGACGGCCTTGATGACCGAACCCTTCTTGATGTTCGAGTCGGGAGCCGCATCGCGCACCGAACACACAATAATGTCGCCGATGCCGGCATAGCGGTGCTTGGTGCCGCCGAGGATGCGGAAGCAGCGCAGTCGGCGGGCGCCACTGTTGTCGGCCACGTTGAGTTCCGTATATTCCTGAATCATCTCTCTTTAATCCTTTCGGTCGCCGCAGGGTGCGCAGACCTCTGTTACTTGGCGCGCTCGACGATTTCCACCAGGCGCCAGCGTTTCAGGGCGCTGAGGGGGCGGCACTCCATGATGCGCACCGTATCCCCGATCTGGCAGGTGTTCTCGGGATCGTGCGCGTAGTATTTCTTGTGACGGCGGACATACTTTTTGACCAGCGGGTGCTGGAAGGTCCGTTCCACGCGGACGATGATCGTCTTGTCCATCTTGTTGCTGACGACGCATCCCTGCCGGACTTTCTGCCTGCTTTCGGTGCTGGTGGTATTCGTGGCCATGGGTGTTATGCTCCGTTATCGTATCTCAGTCACTCCGCGCGGATCGGGGATCCTCAGGCGGGGACCTTCTCGGTCTTGGTCTTGGCGGTCAAAACCGTCAACAGGCGCGCCAGTTCGCGTTTTTCCTGGCGGATGCGCGAAATGTTTTCCAGTTCCTTGGTTGTGGCACGCGTGCGCAGGTTGAAGAGGCTCTTGCGCAGTTCTTCGGCGCGCAGGCTCAGTTCTTCAACGGTCAGATCGCGGTAATCCGATGCTTTCATGATTCTCTCTCAGCCTTTCCGATGGCGCGCTTACAGAGCGCTGCGTTTCACGAACTTCGCCTTGATGGGCAGTTTGTGACGGGCCCGCTCCATGGCTGTCACAGCCAGTTCTTCTTCCACGCCACCCAACTCAAAGAGGATTCGGCCAGGCTTGACGACCGCCACCCACTTCTCCGGGCTGCCTTTTCCTTTACCCATTCGGGTTTCGGCAGGCTTGACCGTCAGCGGCTTCTGCGGGAAGATGCTGATCCACAGTTTACCCGTACGTTTGCAACAGCGGTTGATGGCCACACGAGCCGCTTCGATCTGCCGATTCGTCAACCAGCCGCATTCCAGAGCCTTCAGACCGTACTCGCCGAAGCTCAACGAACTTCCGCGGAACGCCTTGCCGCCTCTTCTTCCCTTTTGCACCTTGCGGTGCTTCGGTCTACTTGGCATCAACATGGTAGGCTAACCCTCACACTCACTTGCTCTATCTCGTCTCGCCGGCCGCTCCCCGCGGGGCGGTCCCGGTTGCCCTCCGGCGCCTGGCGCTCAGGAGGCGGCATTCACCCGGACGTTCTTGTCGAAAATCTCGCCCCGGAAGATCCACACTTTGACGCCGATCATGCCGTATTTCGTCTTGGCGCCACAGAAGCCGTAGTCCACATCGGCGCGCAACGTATGGAGCGGCACGCGGCCCTTGCGATACCACTCGGCGCGGGCCATTTCGGCGCCGGCCAGGCGGCCCGAACAGGCGATCTTGATGCCGCCCGCACCCGCGTCAAGCGTGGCCTGCATGGTCTTCTTCATCGCGCGACGGAAACCGATACGCCGCATGAGCTGGCTGGCGACACTCTCGGCCACCAACTGGGCGCTCAGTTCCGATTTTTTGACTTCGGAGACCGTCAATTTGACCTGCTTGCCGGTCAATTCGGCCAGTTCTTTTTCCGTGGCCATGATCTCGGAGCCCTTCGGGCCGATCACGATCCCAGGACGCGCCGTATGGACGGTCACCTTGACCCGGTTGGCCGCGCGCTCGATCTGAACACGGTCAATGCCGGCGTGCTCGTACTTCTTGCGCATGAAGGCGCGAACCTTGACATCCTCGTGCAGGAAGCCCGCGTAGTTCTCTCTTGTGGTGTACCAGCGCGATTCCCAATCGCGGATAATCCCGAGCCGCAGCCCTATCGGGTTAACTTTCTGACCCACGGATTTTTCTCCTTCCGAGCCTTTCCTCCCCCGCCCGCAACAGACGGGGTTTCACAGCCTGACCCCTGACGCGAGACTCAGGCAACCTCGATGAGTTTCATCGAGACGTGGCAAAAGCGCTTGCGAATGCGCCCGGCGCGTCCGCGCGACATGGGCTGCATGCGGTACATGATCGGGCCGCCGTCCACCATGATCTCGCCGACCATGAGGCCGTCGGTGTCGGCATATTCCGCATGGTCCACATTCGCGACCGCGCTCTTGAGCAGATTCATGATTATCGTTCCGGCCGAGGGGCGGTGCGTCATCTGGAGGATGCGGAACGCCTCTTCGACCGAGCGACCGCGGATGAGGTCGGCCACCTGCCGGGCCTTGCGGGCCGAACAGCGCTGGAAGCGGGTCGAGGCTTTCGCGGCAACTTGCGATTCGTCAAACATGGGCATGGTAGCTTATCTCCGTTGTCCTGATACGGGTTTCGTACCCGTACCGCCCCCTTTTACCTGGCCGGGGCGGCTTGCCCGGATTACTTCTTGGCGGCCTTCTTGGCCTGCTTGCCCCCGTGGCTGCGGAACGTGCGGGTCGGGGCGAATTCCCCCAACTTGTGTCCCACCATGTTCTCGTTGATGAACACCGGCAGGAAAACCTTGCCGTTGTGGATCGAGATGGTGTAACCCACCATGTCGGGGGAAATCATCGAAGCGCGCGACCAGGTCTTGATGACCGGTTTTTCGCCGGTATTGTTCATCCGGCGGATCTTCTCGGCCAGCTTCGGATGAATGTACGGTCCCTTTTTGAGACTTCTGGGCATCTTGGTCTCCTCAAAAGGCGGCCCACCCCGGGCGGACCCGCCTCAAATCTTCCTTATTTCTTGCGCCGCGTGACGATGAGGCGATCCGTGTCTTTCTTGGGCCTGCGCGTCTTGTAACCCTTCGTGGGCTTGCCCCACGGAGTACATGGGTGACGCCCACCCGACGAACGTCCTTCACCACCCCCCATGGGGTGATCAACCGGGTTCATCACCACACCACGCACCGTGGGACGCACACCCAACCAGCGGGTACGCCCCGCCTTGCCGATACAGACGTTGGAGTGGTCGCCGTTGCCCACCGTGCCGATGGTGGCGCGGCAGTCGCAATGCACCTTGCGCACTTCCGTCGAGGGCATGCGCAGATGGACGTAGTTGCCGTCGCGGGCGATCACCTGGACCGCCGTACCGGCGCTCTTGGCGATACGCGCGCCGCCCTTGGGGCGCAGCTCGACGCAGTGGACCGTCGTACCGACCGGGATGTTGCGCAGCGGCAGAGAGTTGCCGATCTTGACGTCGGCCTGCGGGCCGCTCTCGATCAGGTCGTTGACCTTCAGGCCGTCCGGCGCCACGATGTAGCGCTTTTCGCCATCTTTGTAGAACAGCAGCGCGATGTTGGCCGTACGGTTGGGGTCATACTCGATCGAGGCGACGCGGGCGGGGATGCCGTCCTTGTCGCGCAGGAAGTCCATCAGCCGGTAGCTCTGCTTGTGACCGCCGCCTTTGTGACGACAGGTCACACGCCCCTGCGAGTTGCGCCCGGCCTTCTTGGTCATCTTGACCACAAGGGACTTTTCCGGCGTCGAGGCGGTAATCTCGGCAAAGCTCAAGGTGGACATTGTGCGCCGGCTGGGTGTTGTCGGGTTATAGGTCTTAACAGCCATTGTTCCTGATCCGTCTCCGGGTGTCAAATTCCTTCAGAACGTCCCTCTCTCAAAAGAGGTTGAGGGTCTGTCCTTTTTCCAGCGTGATGAACGCTTTCTTCTCATCCGCACAGCGGCCGTGACGGCCGCGCATGGTCTTCGGTTTGCCTTTGCGCAACAACGTGTTGACGTTCTTGACCCGGACATTGAAAACGCTCTCGACCGCCTGGGCGATCTCGATCTTGTTGGCGTCGCGGGCCACGAGGAAGGTGTACTGCGGCTCACTGAGCGACGTCCGGTCCATGCTGTCTTCGGTGATAACCGGGCGGATCAGGATGTTGTAGGGACTGCGTTTCATTATGCGTACACCTCCTGGATGCGCTCGATGGCCGCCGTGGTGGCGATGACGACATCGTGAGTCGTCAGGTCGAAGGTGTTGAGATTGTCACAGTTGATGACGTCCACGTAGGGAACGTTGCGAACGCTGAGCGCCAGATTGACGTTGGTCTTGTCGGTCACAAACAACACCCGCGCCACCCCGATGTTCATGTTCTTGAGCAGATCCATCACCTGACGGGTCTTGGGCGCGGCGAACTCGAGGTTCTCGATCACGCGGATTTCCTGATTGCGGGCCAGATCGGTCAGGCACGACACAAGCGCCTTCTGCGTGACCTTCCGGTTGATGCGGCCGCCGTACTGACGCGGCATCGGCCCGAAGACCGTGCCACCCTTGCGCCACACCGGCGAACCGGCACTGCCCGAGCGGGCGCGACCGGTGCCTTTCTGGGCCCAGGGCTTGCGTCCGCTGAAGTTCACCATGCCCCGGGTCTTCGTACAGGCGTTGCCCTGTCGGCGACGGGCCAGCTGTCGGTTGACAGCGGCGCGGACACAGTTCGTGTTGACTTCGGCTTCGAAGACGGCAGCGCTCAGTTCGAGCTGCTTGACCTCTTTGCCCTCGTTATTGTAAACCGCTACGGTTGACATTTTGGTTACTCCCCATTACTGACCGCGACCGCGCGCGATCCACAGTGTCTCTGCGGTTATTGGACTTTCTTTTTCTGCTTGACGCTCTTGCTGATCATCAGGTAACCGTTCGTCGCACCCGGAACGCTCCCCTTGACGACCAGAATGTTACGCTCCTTGTCGGTGCTGATGACCTGAAGCGACTGGATGGTCACGTTGACGTTTCCGCACTGCCCCGGGTTTTTCTTCCCCTTGAAGACGTGCGAAGGGTCGGCCGAAGCGCCGCCCGAACCGGGACGGCGGTGGTAATTGGAGCCGTGCGAGGTCGGGCCACGTCCCGTTCTGAAACGCCGGATCGTACCGCTGAACCCGCGTCCCTTCGTCACGCCGCTGATGTCCACACACTCGCCCACCTCAAAGAGGTCCACCCCCAACTGCTGACCCACCTCGAAGGCGCTGGTGTCTTCCATGCGCATTTCGCGGATGCAACGCTGGGGTTCGACGCCCGCCTTTTTGAAGTGGCCCTGCATGGGCTGAGTCACATTCTTGGCTGTGCGCGTCTCGAAGCCCAGTTGCAGGGCGCTGTAGCCGTCTTTTTCCGGCAGGCGTTTCTGCAGGATGGGGCAAGGACCCGCCTGGATGAGGGTGACCGGTATGGCGGTCCCGTCCGC
>DAOPYU010000031.1:0-18183 GCA_035353095.1 Candidatus Sumerlaeota bacterium
ACTCGCCCGATACGATATCCAGTTTCCCGTCCTTGTTGACATCGCACGCCGACGCCGCCTCGAACTTCGCGTCGCTGATCTTCTGGCGCTCGAAATTCAACTCCGCGCTCCAACCCGGCGCCACACAGATTCCCGTCAACAACAGAGCGCCCATCAAACGGCCCGACCAGGCGCCCCCCTTTAATCCAAAATTCATTCCCTTTTTCATCGTTTCTTCCCTTTCAGATTGATTTCCTGAATCGCGTCAACCGCGTCACAGTCCAGTCTCATCGTTTTCCCCTCAGGAAAACCTCACACCTTCTGTTCGGCCAGTTTCGAGAAACGATTGGCGATCGCCAGCGCCGGATCGAGCGGCACCTCGGCCCGCTTCACATCCGGCGGAATCAAAATCGTCGGACACGCTTTGAGCGAACGCCCCTCGAACTGCGGCAACCAGGCGCGCTCGGCCTCGATCATCTCCCGCGTCATCTCGCGCGCCTCGGCCAGCGTACAAACCGCCGACGTCAGCGGGTCGAGCGCGATCGCCTGCATCGCATACTCCGGATCACCCGTCATCGCCGATTCGACACACAACTCCTGCACCATCACGTTGCTCATGTTCACCGCCGCGCACTGCGCGGGCAGTTTGCCCACCCGCACCGGATGTATCCCCAAACGGTCCACATACACCGGCACTTCGACGCAACACCCCTGCGGCAGGTTGGTGATATACCCGTCGTTGCGGACATTGCCGTTCAGGCGGAACACCCGGTCCGTCTGGTGCGCTTCCAGAATGTAAGAACAATACTCGACACTGCGGCACGCGATTTTCGGCGACTCAAAAGAGAGATAATCCACATCCTTGTATTTGTCGAGCAGCATCTTCGCATACTGGTAATAAGCACCCGAAGCGCCACCGAAATCCGGCTCGTCGCAGTACATCTCGAGCGCCTTGCGGTTCTTGCGGAACCACGGCACATACTCCGACAGGTGCCCCGTGCTTTCCGTCATGAAATACCCGAAATGCCGCATCACCTCGCAGCGGACCTTCTCGTTCACGTAATGCCCCGGTTCCTCGCATAATTGGCGGAAAAGAGGATAGAGATCCCGCCCATCGCGCTTGTCACGCAGGGACAGGAACCACGCCATGTGGTTGATCCCCGCGCAGAGGAACTCCACCTGGTCCTTCGGCACTCCGACATAACCCGCAATCAGATCCAGCGTCGTCTGGACCCCATGACACAGCCCGATGAACTGCCCGTTCTCCATCACACGCCCCAACGCCAGGCAACACGCCGCCATCGGGTTTGCGTAGTTGAGCAACAGAGCATTCGGACAGAGTTCCTTCATGTCGTTGACAATGCTGAACAGTTCCGGAATGGTTCGAAGTCCGCGCAACACCCCGCCCGGCCCGAGCGAATCGCCGATGCACTGATCCACGCCATACTTGAGCGGGATCTGGTAATCCATCTCGAAGGCCTCGAATCCGCCGACCTGGATCATGATAATCACGTAATCGGCGCCCTGGAGCGCCTCACGCCGATCCAGCGTGGACCACACCGTGGCCGAAGCGCCATTCTCGTCAATCATCCGTTTGATGAAGCGTTCCATCCGGTCCAGTTTCGGTTTCGTGCGGCTCATCAGACAGATCTCGCTGCCCCGCAACGCCGGGGTCGAAAGGATATCCGACGTCAGCGTCTTACAGAAAACCACACTCCCCGCCCCAATCATCGCAATCTTTGGCATGGTCCCGCGCTCCTTTGTTCCTCCTCGACTGGCCTCCCCTGTTTCCGACACACGACATCCCCAAACGCGTTACTTTGTCTGACCCCCCAACAATCGCATTCCACCCAGAAACGGTCCCGCGGTCTGGCCGGGGACTTATGATCGGAAACGGGGAGATTCTTTCAGATGAGACGCAAGAGGTCAACCCCAAAGGGGGAAGAAGTCCGGGAAAAAGATTGCCCCCTGAACCTGGTTCTGTCAGAATATGACTTGGAATTTCCAAGACAAGTACGTGGTTGTTTCTCGTTCACAGCAAGGACGATTGCACATGAAACCCTTCCAGTATGGCCCCTGCGGTCTGTATTGCGGCGCGTGCGGCGCCCGGGATTGCGACGGATGCCGGAGCGCAAACGTGGACGAGACGGCGACAAACTGCCTCTTCCGGAAATGCGCGCGCGAAAAAGAGATCACCGCCTGCTGCTTCTGCAGAGAGTATCCCTGCGAGCCATTGAAAGCCTTCATGCACGACCCCTGGCCCCACCACTGGACGATGGAACCCAACCTTGACTTCATCCGACAACACGGGATCGCGAAATGGCTCCAGTTGCAAAAAAGGGAATGGCGTTGTCCGAACTGTGGCGCGGAGACCCAATGGTACCAGAAAACCTGCGCGTGCGGCCAGGAACTGGAGGCCTGGGAACTGCCGGAATCCTGACCGGACTTTCTCCCCCAGAACAAAACTTCCCTTCCCCATAGAAACGGGCCGATTCCTCATTTCCGAGAAATCGGCCCGTCCGGCGTTCAGCCTTCATCCACTGTTTTACCGGCGATGATCGAGCAAACCGACTTCCACTCGATCCAATCCCACCATAACCGGTGTGCCAGTAAGCAATCGCCCATCCGAGTGGTTTTCTCCCGCCAGCGCGACCAGTTGCTCCACCACCTGGTGCAACACCGTCGTCTGGTTCAGCAGTTCCTGACTCGACGCCGCCGACTCTTCGGCGTTGGCCGCCACCGTCTGCGTCACCTTGTCCATCGAGGCCACGGCCAGGTTGATCTGGTTGATCCCGTCGCACTGTTCGCCCGAGGCGTTGTTGACCTCCTGAGCCTCGCTCGAAACCCCCTGGGCGATCTCGAGAATCTGATCAATCGCCCGGGCCGCCTGTCCCACGATCTCGGTCCCCCGCTTCGACTGCTCGACACTGGTCTGGATCAGACCCGCCGTGTCCTTCGCCGCCAGAGCCGACCGTTGGGCCAGGTTGCGCACCTCCTCGGCCACCACGGCGAATCCCTTGCCGTGCTCACCCGCGCGCGCCGCCTCGACCGCCGCGTTGAGCGCCAGCAGGTTCGTCTGGAACGCGATCTCCTCGATCGTCTTGATAATCCCCGTGATCTTGCCCGACGACTCGCGAATCCCCTCCATCGCTTCGACCGTCTGGCGCATCGCCCCACTCGCCGTCTGCGCGGTCGTGTAGGCCTTCTTCGCGCCTTCCGTGGCGGAACGGGCCTTTTCGGAATTGCCCTGCGCCTGGCTGGCCAGTTCCTCGAGCGCTGAGGAGGATTCCTCGAGACTCGCCGCCTGTGTCGTGGCCCCTTCGGCCAGTTTCTGGCTCAACATGGAAATCTGATTCGACGCCCCCCCGATCCCCGCATAACTCTGACGCAAATCCTGAACGGCCAACAGAATCGGACGGCTAATCCCACGAGCGGTGAAAAATGACAAAACACCCAATAAAAGAACAGCCGCTCCCAAAGCCATCCATTGAACAATCCGATATGTTCCCTCTTCTTTTCCGACATTCCCCTGAAGATCGGCCAATTGTTTCTCCACCCCGTCAATATAGATCCCCGCCCCCACCCAGTAGGTGGTCCCCGGAATCATGGCCACATAACTCAATTTCGGTCGGATCCCCTTGTCCGTCTTGTGATCGTAACTGACGAAGTCCCCCTTCTGGGCCACTTTGCACATCTCCTCGATGTAGCGCTTCTTCTGGCTGCCGCCGTCCGTCTGATCTATAAAGTTCTTCCCGTTCTCCTTCTTGTCCTTCGTGGGAACATTCACCCGAATGCCCGACACATCATACGAAAAGAAGTACCCCTCACCGTTCTGAAACCGGACCAGATCCGTTTCTTTTTCGATCAGGGCCATTTTTTCTTCCGCCGTTTTCAGGTCCTTGACCCGATCCCCCAGAATCTGCGCCTCAATACTGACCGTTTCCTTCAACAGATCCTTGTATCCGGACATCATGACATCCTGAAAAGCCGGATAGGTGACCTTCTGTGCCACTTTCCGCTGCATCAAAGAATTGCCGAGTTGTAACAGGACAAGAAACACAATGCCCATCAAGGGAATGGTCAAAATCCGGCCCTGAATTCCAAATCTCGAAGATCCACGCATCGAAACGCCCCCCTCTTGAGAATGTTGTTTCAGAAGACTGCGAAGTTCCCCTCCCCACAAGGAGAAACGGTCTTGTCTGAATCCTCTCCTTCCCCGTTCTTCAATCGTTCATTTTTTTCCGGGCCGATCAAGCAACCCCACTTTGAGACTCGGACGATACCCTTCTTCTTCCATCACCGGTAATCCGAACGACGGCCCGACCGTCCCCGTGCGACGACTTTCCCCGGCCAGCGCGACCAGTTGCTCCACCACCTGGTGCAACACCGTCGTCTGGTTCAGCAGTTCCTGACTCGACGCCGCCGACTCTTCGGCGTTGGCCGCCACCGTCTGCGTCACCTTGTCCATCGAGGCCACGGCCAGGTTGATCTGGTTGATCCCGTCGCACTGTTCGCCCGAGGCGTTGTTGACCTCCTGAGCCTCGCTCGAAACCCCCTGGGCGATCTCGAGAATCTGATCAATCGCCCGGGCCGCCTGTCCCACGATCTCGGTCCCCCGCTTCGACTGCTCGACACTGGTCTGGATCAGACCCGCCGTGTCCTTCGCCGCCAGAGCCGACCGTTGGGCCAGGTTGCGCACCTCCTCGGCCACCACGGCGAATCCCTTGCCGTGCTCACCCGCGCGCGCCGCCTCGACCGCCGCGTTGAGCGCCAGCAGGTTCGTCTGGAACGCGATCTCCTCGATCGTCTTGATAATCCCCGTGATCTTGCCCGACGACTCGCGAATCCCCTCCATCGCTTCGACCGTCTGGCGCATCGCCCCACTCGCCGTCTGCGCGGTCGTGTAGGCCTTCTTCGCGCCTTCCGTGGCGGAACGGGCCTTTTCGGAATTGCCCTGCGCCTGGCTGGCCAGTTCCTCGAGCGCTGAGGAGGATTCCTCGAGACTCGCCGCCTGTGTCGTGGCCCCTTCGGCCAGTTTCTGGCTCAATGCCGAAATCTGGTTCGAGGCCCCTCCAATCCCCACATAACTCTGACGCAGGTCCGCCACCGCCGTCAGAATCGGACGACTGATCCCACGGGAAATCAGCAGCGAGAGCAAACTCAACAGAACAATCGCGCCCGCAAACAAGCCATACTCGACATAGAGAAATTTTCCCTCGGCCGTCTTGACGGACTTTTTCAACCCCGCCAGTTCCTCATTGACCCCGTCAATATAAACCCCCGCCCCCACCCAGAATTCGGTCCCGCCGATGGGCGCCACATAACTCAACTTGGGCTGGACGCCTTTTCCCGGCTTTTCGAAATCGTACCGGACAAAGCCTCCCCCTTTCTTGACCGCGGCAATCATTTCCTGAATAAAGGGCACCCCGTTGGGGTCTTTCAGGCCGGAACAGTCTTGCCCGTTTTTTTCCTTGTTTGTCGGGACATTGATCCGTATCCCATTCTGGTCGTAAACAAAGAAATATCCCTCCTTGTTGTCAAAGAACCGGATCAAATCCGTCTCATTTTCGAGTACCGGCATAATTTCTTCGCGAGTCTTCAATTCCTTGACTCGATCCGCCAGAACCTGTGCCTGAATGTTGACCGCCTCTTTTAACAGCCCTTCATATCCCCCCAGCAGTTGTTTCTCGAATGCCGGGAAAGTCACCACCTCCGACACCCTCTTGCCGATCAGAGAGTTGCCCGTCTGCAACAGGATCAAAAACACAATCCCCATCGCGGGAATCGTCAAGATCCGTCCCTGAATGCCCAATCTGGAAAACCAGTTCATGAGAGCCCCTCCCCTTCATCTGAAACTGTCCGAGAAAAAAATGATTGTCCGGATCAAGATAATACGTCCGTCCGGCAACCGCCAGACAAAACGTACCCTCGAAACCGCAAACTCCTGCCCGTCCCTGGAAAAACCGATTACAGACCGCCATCGGTCTTATCGTCAGTCAAACGGGAAAGAATTAGGTTTTGAATCTTTATTTTCGAAAATTCGCGGAGTCAACAGGTAGATACTGACCCACCGCGGTGAGGAGTCTTGTGTTTTTGGAGAGTTGATCGAGGTCGGCTGGGGGCAGGAGGAGAACGGCGGGGTTGACCCCTTCGGCTTCGAGGATTTGGGCGGGGGGGCTCTTGCCCTTGGAGTAGTTGGGCCGGGCGAAGTTCCACCAGAGTTGATAGGTCCGGATTTTCTCGAAGAAGTCGCCGCGGTTGCGGAACAGTTCCAGGTCGAAGAATTCGTCCTCGATGAACCGATGGGAACTCTCCACGTCGGCGTGGGCGTTTGGGGGTGGGGGGGGCAGGAAGCGGTGGGTGACGGTCCCCAAAAGATGAAAGGGCATGAACGCGAGGGGCGGTTGCAGAAATTACGACCGCCCTTCCATTTCCACCCTTTACGGGAATCACGGCTCTTTCCTGCCGTTCTGCCTCTGGCCAGCCTCCCCGGCGTTCAGGTGATAGAACCGTCCCAGTTCCTCCCACGCCGGCTGCATAAGCGGTTTTGACTCCTCGAACCCGGCAACCAGACCGAACGTGTTCTTCCCGTCGTAAGGCGCGTCGTTCCCCCCCACCCAGACAAGGACCGGGTATGGGGATTTGTGCTGCCAGGCGATCGTGGTGGTCAGGAAGCCGGTAAAGGCTGCCGTTTGATCCTCCAGGGCCCAGTCGTTTCCCCAGGACTTCCCGAATTCGTCAATCCAGAGCGGGATATTCGACGTGGCATTATAGGTATCTATAATCTGGGCGGTCGTGTCGGCATAGTCGCGCCAGGAACTGCCGCGCGGCAATTCCAGATAAAGAGACACCGAGACAACGGGGACATTCGGCGTATGGACCTTGATCCACCGGGCCAGTTTCTGAATCAACATGGGATCGTTCCGGCTCCCCGTCTGGATGCCGATCACTTCATAGGAGGCGTAGAGATTCGGGTAGTTGGCCACTTTCCAGTCCCAGAGGGCCTTGATCCACGCGCTGTGGTTCTGCGGAATGGATTCGGAACCCGGTGCGCCTTCTCCACCGGAAAGCAGGCAGGGGGAAAGATCTCCCCCGAACATCACCATCCCCAGGTTGGAATAATCCAGATGGTCCAGCCAGGCCTTGTACCAGCGCTTGTCGCGCTCATACGGGGCGGTATCGGTGAAGCGGGAGTTTTTCTGTTCCGGCACCAGAACCAGTTCGACGGTAAACTGTCCCGCATTCGCCCCGCTTCGCGTGAGGGCCATGAAATCGTTAACCTTCTGGATCAACGAAGGGCTGGGGACAGGATGAATGGCCGAACGATCGGGGAAGTGGTTGGTGGCAATCAGAAGCCGAATCCAGTTGACCTCGGCAGCCCGGTACTGTGCGAACAGGTTTTCAATTCGGGCGCGGACAGCCGGTTCCCGCTGATGCTCCAGTACCCACGGAAAGTCCTGCTGCTTGCCATCCAGATAGAAAAACGTCACCCCGCGGACATTTCCAGCAGAAGAAGCCACGGACGCCAGCGGCGCCAGCCCCCCCAGCCAAAGGAAAACCATCCCCACGCAGTATCGGCAAAAAACCGACATTCGTCTTCCCTTCCGAACAGGCCCTGTCTTTCCAAAGAAAAAGACCGCTTCTCCGCAAAGTCTGCAGGAAACGGTCTTTCCCGAATATCCCTCCCGAGGATTCCTCCCGACCTAACGGGTGAACTCCTGGCGCATCAGGTTCAATTTGTCCGTGCAGAACTCGGCCAGACGCTCCATCGGCACGCGATCCTGAACCATCGTGTCGCGGTGGCGCACGGTCACACACTGGTCTTCGAGCGACTCGACATCCACCGTGATCCCCAAGGGGGTTCCGATCTCGTCCTGACGGCGGTAGAGCTTGCCGATCGCCGCCGTGTCATCGTAGCGGGCCGGGAAGGACTTGCGCAGGTCGGCGGCGAGCGCCTTGCCCTTTTCCACCAGTTCCGGCCGATTGCGCAACAGGGGGAACACCGCCGCCTTGAGCGGCGCCAGGTCCGGATGGAACCGCATCACCACACGCGGCCCGTTCTCCAGTTGTTCCTCCTCGTAGGCGTTGCACAGGAAGGCCAGAAGCGAACGGTCCACGCCCGCCGACGGCTCGATGACGTAGGGCACGACATGGCAATCGTTCGGGTGGTCGTAGTACTCCAGTCGTTTTCCGGAGAATTTCGCATGCTGCTTCAGGTCAAAGTCGGTCCGATTGGCAATTCCTTCGAGTTCCGACCACCCGAAGGGGAACTTGTACTCGACATCGCAACACCCCTTGGCGTAGTGGGCCAGTTCGGACTTTTCATGGTCGCGCAGACGCAGGTTGTCGGGATTCATGCCATAGCGCTTGTACCAGTTGAACCGCTGGTTGCGCCAGTAGTCGTACATGTCCATGTCTTCGCCCGGCATGACGAAGTATTCGAGTTCCATCTGCTCGAATTCGAGCGTCCTGAAGATGAAACTCTTGGTCGTGACCTCGTTGCGGAAGGACTTGCCGATCTGGGCGATCCCGAACGGCAGTTTGCGCCGCATGCTGGTCAGGACGTTGTCGAAATTGGCGAAAATCCCCTGGGCCGTTTCGGGACGCAGGTAAACGGACAGGCCGGTTTCCTCGACGGCGCCCAGTGTGGTACGGAACATCATGTTGAACTCGCGCGACTCGGTCAACTCGCCGCCGCACTCGGGGCAGCGAGTGTGCTTGGACTGCGGAACCTCGGCCACCGTCCGGGGATTCGTCTGCAATCCCTCGGGAGCGCCTTTTTTCTTGTATTCTTTGTGGATGGCCGCCTCGACGGCGTCCGGAGCGCTCCCGGCCTCAATGGGCCCGACCTCGCCCCAGTCTTCCCCGTCGGGACCGATCAGGGAAACGACCCAGATGCGGTCGGCGCGGAACCGTTTGCGACACGCCTTACAATCCACAAGGGGATCGTTGAAGTTCTCGACATGGCCCGACGCCTCCCACACGCGCGGGTGCATGAGAATCGAGGCGTCCAATCCCTCGATGTCGTCGCGCTCATCCACCATGGCCCGCCACCAGGCGTCCTTGATATTGCGCTTCAGGACGGCCCCGAGCGGACCATAGTCGTAGGTCGAAGCCAGACCGCCATAGATTTCGCTGCTCTGGAAAATAAAACCACGGCGTTTGCACAAACTGATGATTGTTTCGATTGTCAGGGCCATTCTATTCCATACCTTTCCATCCCATCAGAACTGGGGTCTCAATTAAACAGGCAATCCTCCAATAGTCAAGTTCAAACACCTTTCAAGAATTGACTTTGGGCGCTCATCCTGCTATCTGATGGAACGCGATAGGTTCTCGTTATAAGGGGTTTAAGCACAGATTTCAGCAGCGTGAAGGGAGAAAACGGCGTGTCCTGTTTCTGGCGTTTCCGCAAGTCCACTTCCATCCGATTTCCATTGCTCCTGGTCCTCTCCATTCGTTTCTCCCTCCCGGGTTTTTCCCAGGAAACAGCAAAACCGACCCCTCTCCCCACACCTCCGGCGGAATTGGGAAAAAGTTGTGTCACGGCGGAATGCCACGTCAAGTTCGGGGACAAGAAATTCTCCCACGGTTTTTCGAAAGAGCAGGGATGCGAATCCTGCCACACTCCGCTTGAGAATCGCCACAAGTTCGAGAAAATCGCCGACAAACGCGCTCTGTGCCTCAAGTGCCACCCCCACGACAAACCGAAAGCCAATCAGCACCCCCCTTTTGAACAGGACTGTACGGTCTGTCACGAAGTCCACGCCAGTACCCCCCACCTGCTCAAGAGCGGAGGCGGACCGGACGGGTGTACCAACTGCCACGACCGGATCGTCACCCGCCCCGAAAAGGCCCACGCCCCCCTGAAGGAAGGAAAATGCCTCGGCTGCCACACCGCGCACGAGTCGGATCATGAAGGGTTGCTCAAAACCAACCCGGACGAGCTGTGCCTCACCTGCCACGACCGGTTTGCGGAAGCGAAGACGGCGGTATCGAGTCATGTTTCCGGCCACGGCAACACCTGCTCGACCTGCCACCGCGCGCATGAAAGCGCCAATCCGGCCCTGCTCAGGCAGGAAGAATCGAAAGTCTGTACCGGTTGCCACGCGGAACTTCTGGACCGGACCCAGAAACTCGCCCACCCCCACGGTGCCATGACCCAGGGCAAAACGTGCCGCAATTGCCACACGCCCCATTTCTCGAACCAGAAGAACCTCCTCGATAAGCCCGCTCAGGAACTCTGTCTGGCGTGCCACAACCAGCCCCTCAAGGCCGGAGAAAGAACCCTGGCCAATATCGCGGATGAACTGAAAGAGCCCAAGTCCCTGCACAAGCCCCTGAAGGAAGGCGATTGTTCCGCCTGCCACCAGGCGCACGGCAATGCCAACCCCGACCTGCTCGACAACCCGCTTCCCCCGGAACTGTACGCCGAGTACAAGACCGATCTTTATGCCAACTGTTACAAGTGCCACGACAAGGCGGTCATCGAAACCGCGCAGGGGACCCAAACCCATTTCCGAAACGGGGAACAGAATCTCCACTACCTGCACGTCATTCAGGGGGGGAAGAAGGGCCACACCTGCCGACTTTGCCACCAGCCGCACACGGCCGAACAACCCCGCCTGATACGCAAGAAGATCGCCTTCGGAAAATGGGAAATGCCCCTGGCGATTACGGTGACCGAAACGGGGGGATCGTGCGCGACCGGGTGCCACCCGGCCTTTGGATACGATCGCAAGGCCCCGGTGACCAACAGCGGACGGGGGGCTCTCAAGGATTCTCCCGATTCGAAAAGTACCACCCAGACTGTCCCCACTGCGGAGACGCCGAAGATCGTGATGAACCCACTTCCGAAATAGTGTCCCCGCTCGTTGACGTCAATCGCCCAGGCCGGTGAGTCTGTATCTCTGGCGGAGGACCGAAGATGAAATGGAAACGCAGAGAGTTCATGAAGAAACTGGCCGGAGGCGCGCTGGCGGCTTCCTGTGCCCCCCCGGCGGCGGTTTTTCCCGTCGCCCAGTGGGAATCCAAGGCCCCGGCGGACCCTTACGGATGCCTTGTGGATCTGTCGGTCTGCATCGGCTGCCGCAAATGCGAACAGGGCTGCGCCCTCGCAAACGAATTGCCGACTCCCTCCCGGTCTTACGACGACGTGCGCGTTCTGGACCAGAAACACCGACCCGACGCCAACACCTACACGGTCATCAACCGGTATTTTTCCGGACTCAAGTATGACAAACTCAACCGTCTGGTCCCCACCTATGTCAAAAGCCAGTGCATGCACTGCCAGGACCCGGCCTGTGTCAGTGTCTGCCTGAGCGGCGCGCTCCAGAAAATGGGAAACGGCGCGGTCTATTACGACAAGAGCCGTTGTGTGGGCTGCCGGTACTGCATGATGGCCTGTCCCTTCCAGATTCCGGCCTATGAATACGCCGATCCCCTCACCCCGCGAGTTCGAAAATGCACGTTCTGTTTCGAATTGATCCGTCAGGGGGGCAAACCGGCCTGTGCGGCCATCTGCCCGATGGAAACCATGACGTTCGGCAAACGCAACGATCTTCTCGTTCTGGCTCAGAAACGGATCGCCGAAAATCCCCGACGGTATGTGGACCATATTTACGGGCAACACGAAGTGGGAGGGACTTCCTGGATGTATATCTCCGATGTCCCCTTTGAGAAAGTGGATTTTGTCCAACTGCCCTCCGACCCGCCGCCGCGTTTGCCCGAAACTCTGCAACATACCCTGTTCAAGTACCTCTGGTCTCCCATTCTGTTCTTCTTTTCTCTCGCCGGTGTGACGTTCCTGGCCAAACGGACCCGAAGCGAAGAATATGCCCCAAAGACGGTGAAGGAGATCCCGAAATGAGCAGCCACCCCGCCAAACCCGTGGGGATCAAATTCTGGTCCTCCGGCGCCGTGACCCTCTTCGTCCTCATGTGGATCGGTCTCGCCTTCACGGTCGCCCGATTTACAAAGGGGATCGGGTTCATTTCGAACCTGTCGGACGCCTGGCCCTGGGGCTGGTGGGTCGCCGTGGATGTTGAAGCGCGGGTGGCCCTTTCGGCTGGCGGGTTCACCACGGCAGCGCTGGGATACGTGCTGGGACGCCGTTACTACGCTTCGGTCATCCGGCCCGCCCTGCTCATCGCCACCCTCGGATACACCTCGATGGTGCTGGGGCTGGTCATAGATGTGGGACGTCCCTGGGCCTTGTACAACCCGCTCATCCACCCGCAACCCAACTCCCTGCTCTTCGAAGTCGCCATGTGCGTGATGTGTTACCTGACGGTGCTTTATACGGAATTTCTGCCGGTTCTGATCGAACGGTTCTCCCCAAGATTTGTCTTTCTCAAGATTCTGGAACGGTTCCTTCAAAAGGTCATGTGGATCTTCATTGTCCTGGGGGTGGTTCTCTCCTGTATGCACCAGTCGAGCCTGGGAGGACTGGCCCTGCCCGCCCCCTCCAAAATCAATCCGCTCTGGTACACCCCCCTGCTTCCGCTCCTGTTTCTCAGTTCCGCCATCGCCGTCGGGTTTCCGATGGTGATCTTCGAGCGGGTTCTGATGGCCAAATGGCTGCGCCTGAAACCCGAGATGGAAGTACTCTCGCGTCTTTCCCGATTCATCGTCTTCCTGCTGGGTATTTACATGGTCCTGAAGATCGGCGACCTGATCTACCGCGGGGCCTACACCCACCTGCTGGACGGTACCCCCCAGAGCATCTGTTTCCTCGTCGAGGTGATCTTCGGGGTGATTGTTCCCTGGTGCCTTTTTCTCCTGCCTCAGATGCGCCGGACCAAATGGGGCATTTTCATCCCCAGCTGCCTGGTCATCCTGGGCGTGTTGATGAACCGCATCAACGTGTTCATCGTCGGAGTCACCCCGCCCTATGGCGAAAAGCATTACTTCCCCTCGATCGGCGAATTTGCCACTTCCCTCGGATTGCTGGCCGGTATCGTCTTCGTCTATCGAATCGCCACGATTTACCTCCCCGTCATCAGTATCCACGCGCAGGAGAAAAGACCATGATCCGGACTACCCTCTCGCCCCTCTTTCTCTCCGCTTCGCTCCTCCTTTCCATCTGGGTCGGGTTCCCGTCCCTTTCATACGGTCAGGCTCAAACCGTCCCACCCTCTTCCACGGAAACCGGCGTTCCGGCGCCAGCCCCCTGGAAGGCGCCCGATCTGGAGAAAGCCAAAGCCTACTCACAAAAACCCATCCCGCCCCTGGTCGTCGAAGTGGTCGAGAAAGACCCGTCTCTGGAACGGAAAGCCGGCAGTACCCGTCCCTTTTTACTCAGCAACTCCCTTTATGAATTTCTCGTCCTGAAACTCGAATACGACTTCTTCCTTCTGAACAGTCCCATCATCAAGAAAGAAGACGATTTCTACCAGCCCGTACGGTTTACCCACGCCAAGCACGCCGCCGTGACCCAGAACTGTACCGTCTGCCACCACGCCGCCCCCAAAGATTCCAGGGAACAGTACGACACCACCCCCTGTAACGCCTGCCATCAGGAATCGTTCAACAAGACCGTCTTCGGACGGCTGGGGCTGAAAGCCGCGTACCACCGCCAGTGCGTCACCTGCCATGCCGAAAGCCAGAATCCCCGCGCTCCGACCGACTGTATCGGGTGCCATGGAGAAAACGTGAAAGATCATTCCCAACTGATCGAACTGACGGGGACACCCACCCCCTCGGAAGTCACCCGGGAGTGCGTGCGTTGCCACGAGGGACAGGCCGAGGATTTTATGAAGTCTTCGCATTGGCTCTGGAAAACCGCCGCGTCGCGCGCCGAAGCGTTGGCGGGGAAGTCCGCCTCCGGCAAAGCCGCCACGGCTCTGAACAACTCGTGCATCGCCCTGCCGGGAAACTGGGCCGATTGCACCAGCTGCCACTGCGGCTACGGATGGGAAGACAAAAACTTCGATTTCACAGACAAGAGCCGCATTGACTGCCTGGTCTGCCACGACACCACCGGCCTGTATAAAAAGGACCCGAACAAACCCGGTCTGCCTGCCGACGGGGTGGACCTGCTGGCGGTGGCGAAGAAAGTGGGCCGCACCAGCCGCCAGACCTGCGGCGCCTGCCACTTCCAGAACGACAAGAACGACCCCACCCAGCACGCCTATATGAACGGCCAGCTCATGGCCCCCTCACGCGACTTCGACATCCACATGGGCGGGTACGACATGCGGTGTGAGGATTGCCACAAAACGCGCAAACACAAAATCCCGGGGAAGAGTTCCTCCCTGGCCACCACGGAGGGCACCGTTTCCTGCGAAGCGTGTCACACCGAGACTCCCCACAGTCAGGGGCCCCTCATCTACCACCTCAACCGGCACGGAAAAAATGTCGCCTGTACCACCTGCCACAGCCCCCTTTACGCCCGGTCCAATCCGACCAGAACAAGATGGGACTGGTCCCGGGCGGGTGACAAAGCCCGCTCGCCCCAACTCGACTCGACGGGTTCCCCCGATTACAACTGGAAGTTCGGAGAATTCACCTGGCAGAAAAACATCAAACCCCAGTTCGCCTGGTATTCCGGCAAAATGAAACAATACCAGCAGGGTGACCCGTTTGCCCCCACCGATCTGCTCAATATCACCTTCCCACTCGGAAACATCGCCGATCCGGAATCGAAGATTTACCCCTTCATGGTCCTGCGCGGCAAACAGCCCGCCGATGCCCAAAACAACACGCTGGCTGTCCCCCGATTTTCCGGACCGGACGGGTACTGGGAAACCCTGGACTGGAACCGCTCGATCCAGAACGGCATGCAGGACGCCGGCCTCCCCTACAGCGGAGAGTTCAAATGGCAGGAAACCGCCATGTACTGGCGCGCCGAACACGAGGTGATGCCCAAGGAATACGCCCTTCCCTGCGCGCAGTGCCACACGGCCCTGAAATCCGAGCGGACCTGCGACCGTTGCCATCAGGAATCCAAGAGCCTCGATTACAAGGCCCTGGCCAACAAGGGATTCGACCTGAAGAAAAACCTCGGACTCGAAGGGGGGAATGCCGCCGACTACAATTCCGGAGAAAACTACATCAACTTCCAGAAACTCGGCTACGAAGGCGACCCCATCGAAGTCGGCGGGCGATTCAAGATCCTGCCGCTGGGATATTCCCAAACACCCCGGTAGAATCTTTGACATCAAATTGCAATCAATCGGATACCCAAAACCGCTTTGTCAACCACAGAACAAACAGAAACCGCATCTTTTGCGTGTGTTTTGCGTGTTCCGTGGTTTTTCTTTGAGTGAGTCGCCGAAAACAGAACAGCAGAGGAAATAGAATTGGCGCCGACGGCCTCAGAATGAAGCAATCGGCGCCGATTCGTTCTTGAGATCTGTTCCTTTTTCACTCTACAACGACAGCACATACTCCGCCAGGTCGTTGAGTTCCTGTTCGCTGAGTTTTGAAGTCAGACCGTGCTGGTCGTCCTTGTTGTATTTGGTGAGGACTTCCTTGATTGTCCGGGCGCGGCCATCGTACAGATAAGGCGCCGTGCGCCACACTTCCTTCAGGGTCGGTGTGTCAAATTCCGTCCCGTTTTCCATCCCGATACCCGTTCCGATATTGTACTTGCGCTTGTCGGTCAGATAATCGCCTGTGTGGCACCGGTTGCAGGCGGCTTTTTCATAAACCGCCTTCCCGCGCTCCGCCGCCTCGCTCAACTTGCCATTGACCAGATACGGACTCGGCACCGGCTCAAGCGATTTGAGGTAATCATCCATATCCTTGGATTCGTCATCGGGGCGGACCGAGAACAGGGTGAACTTCATTCCCGCACGCACGGCCGTCTCCGCATCAGGACGCACCCCCTTAATCATCACCGGCGGCGTGACATGCGAATACAACATGCTCTTGGCGCTCTTCGGATTCCCCATCCCGTCGTTCAACAGATCCCAGTTCAGGGAGTCGGTACGCGAATCCGGATGGCAGCTGGCACAGCTCAGCCACTTCTGGAAACAGAAGTCGGCATCGTTGAAATTCCGTTCCCCCCGGCGGATGGCCGTCAACTCCTTCTTCGGTCCCAACTCGACCGCCTTGCACTCGGACCGCGCCTCGGGCGCAATGTCCACCACCCCGACCGTATCGGAGAAATACTCGGCGACGCAAGCCTTACTGCCCACCATAACCAGCCCGCGCGGACCATTCCCGTCCATTTTCAGACGGCGGCGCAACCCCACCAGAAACGCCAGGTCGTTCGGCACATCCGCCGCCGAGGAAGACGCGTCCGAGACTTTCTCCCCAGCCGCCGCCTTGGCCAGACGGGCATGTACCCCCGCCACATCAATCACACTCACTTCGTGCGTGCCCGCATGGGCCACACAGAGAAACTTTCCGTCCCCCGAAATCGCCACGCCCCAGGGATTGGCGGCGCCCAGATCCACATCGTCGAGCAGGACCGTATTCAACAACTCCTGTTTCGCCAGGTCCACGATGCTCAACGCGTTCGTACAGATCCACCCACGCTCCAACTGCGTCGTGGGCAGCTGATAACGCGCCAGAATATGCGTCACATAGGCGAACTTGCCATCGGGCGACACGCACACCCCCCGCAGCCCCGTTGAACCATTGGGCAGTTGAAGATCCTTGCCCGCCTTGTTGGCTGCCGTATCAATCAACGTGACCTTGGAAGCCACCACATCCTGATCGCCCGCCATGTCGGACAGCTGGTTGGCCACCACCAGCGTTTTTCCATCCGGACTCAAGGCCATCGCCACCGGTTCGCGCGGCACTCCGATCCGGGTCACTTCCTTCTTGTTCTCCACATCGAGCACCGAGACATTATTGTTGAACCGATTGGCCACATAGAGGGTCTTGCCGTCGGGACTGAGCACCGGCGCGCCGGGCGTGTGCCCCACGGCGATCTCCCCCGCCACCGCGTCAGTCTTCAAATCCACAATCACCACTTTTCCCTGCGGTAAACCATCCGTCACATAGAGCCGGTCGCCGGCGCCGTTGATGGCAAGGCCGGTCAGCGCACCGGGTACGGGAACCGATTTCGTCACCTTCCCCGAAGCCATGTCCACATAGAGAATCTGCTTGCCGGTTTTGGCCGCCACATACAGGGTTTTCCCGGTCGGGTCGGCCACCAGCGCCTCAGGAGACAGAAAATCCTGCGCCACCACCGACGCACTCCAACCCAGTATCAGAATCAGCGCAATTCCTCCCCGCGCCCAGAAACGAACCGTGTTGCCTTTCCGCATCATTACAAGCCCCTCCCATCGCTTTCTGTTCTATCGCACATGGCTTTCTTTCTATAACCATTTCCTGGACGGGATGCAACCTTGTTTTCGAAAACGTTCCTTTTTGACCGTTCAAAACTTTCTTTGAGCGGTTCCATGAAAATTTCTGAAAAGAACTCGACAGGAACTGGAAGACGACATGCCGATGGGAGAATCAGGCAGAACATTCGGCTGCGCGGGATTCCGGGTCTCCCTCCCGGCGAGACCGCAACACCAGCAACATTCCCCACAAGGTTCCAATCGCCAGAGTCAACCCGCCGTGCAGCACCACCCACTCCCGCCAGTACCCTTCCCGAATCCGGGAGGCAATTGTGATGCACACCAGTGCCAGAATCAGTGAGGCCAGAGACGCCCATCGCAACCGCGCCGAAACCCGCCGCTCACTCCAGGTCAACATCAACCCGAATCCAGCCGTAAACACACTGAGCATCTGCGCCCGGCGTACCTCGGGGGAAATCAACAGAAACAACATGAACCACAGGCCCAGCTCGATCAGGATGCGCCGTTCCGGCACGAAACGGGAGGCGTCTCGTCCGCACGCCCAGCCCGTCACCGCCACAAGCGCGACACAAACGGCTTTAGCCACCAGAGCCGCAAAGCCCGGGTCCAGATCCAACACGTTGATACGGTAACGAGTGTCATCCTTTTCCCCCTTGCGCTCAACGGGCGAGAGGTAGGCCTTGATCGTGACCAGCAACGAATGCCCCGTCACCCCCCCACTCTCCTCCCGATTGTCCATCTGTCGAACCATCTGCGCACGGTACTCCCGCAACAACTCCCCATGACGCGCTGGGCCCAGCACAACCGACGGAACCACCAGTACCCAGAACAGCAGAGAAACCCCAATCGCGGCAGCCGCCTTCCATTGACGCCGGACCAGAAAATACAACACAAACCCCAGCGGCATGAACTTCAGGCCCGCCGCCAACCCCACCAGCAATCC
>DAOPYU010000032.1:0-17912 GCA_035353095.1 Candidatus Sumerlaeota bacterium
GTAAACGTCTGCGGCCAGTCGCGGAAATGAGGCGACTGACGTGCCTCCTCGGTCAGTTCCACCGGGAACCAGCCGATCTCCCGATGGGCGTTGCAGGTCACGGGACCACCGAGACAATCGGCCATGAGTTGCGCCCCCAGGCAGACCCCCAACACGGAAGCCTGTCCCTGTAACAGGACGTCGGCGATAAACGCTTTTTCGTCCACCAGCCAGGGGTACTTCTTCTCCTCGTAGATGTTCATCGTTCCCCCCATGATCAGGAGCAGATCGAACGAATCGGTTTCCGGCAGGGTGTCGTCGCAGAAGAATTTTGTCCGGGAAATCGAGTACCCGCGTTCACCGGCCCAGGCGCCGATGGCCGCCTCGTCCTCGAAGGGCTCGTGTTGCAGAATGTGCATGCGTTTCATCGTTCGATTTTCTCCTCACTCCTGGGTGAAAGGTGCCCCGTTTCAGAAATGGGTGTAACCCACGGGCGACGAATCCTGGGCCCGGCCCAGGATCTCGTTGGCGATGCGATCCAGCAGTTGCTGGGTTCCCCGGTACCCGACGTGCAGGATTCGTTGGGCGCCGAACCGGTCGTGTACGGGGAACCCGACTCGAACGAGGGGGATCGAGTACTTGCGGGCAACGGGATAGCCTTTACTGTTTCCGACCATCAGGTCGGGTTTGATTTCTTCGACGGCCTGGGCGATGTCGGTGAAGTCGGCTCCTTCGACCACCTGCAAGTCGCCCCGGTAGTCGGCGAGGCGTTCGCGCAGGATATTTTCGAGGCACCCGCTCTGTTCCCCCGTCGCGCAGAACAGCGTCATGCAGCCGATCTCGGCGAGGAAGGACGCCAGGCCTACGACGAGCGTTTCCTCGCCGTATAGCACGACCTTCTTGCCAAAGAGAAACTTGTGAATGTCCACATACGCATCCACCAGACGGCCTCGTTCAAGGGCCAGTTCCACCGGGGTGGGACGACCGGAGATCTCTTCGAGAGAACGGAAGAACAGGTCGGTCTCCCGCAGGCCGATCGGAACGCCGAGTGGCGTTTCGGGGACCCCGTATTCGTTTTCCAGCCAGGCGCCGGCGCTGATGTTTGCGCTGCTGGCCGGGTCGAAACTGATGGAGGCGCTCGCCGTCCCCATCCCGACGATCCGGTTGATCGGGGTTCCACCCTGGGGAATCAGTTCGTAGTCGGCCAGCGCCGGACCGTCGAGCGTGTCCGAATAATCGGGCAGGATCGTGGTATCGAGCCCGAATGCCGCGGTGATCTCGCGCAGGTGACGGAAATCGGCCGGAGAGAGAATACCCGGGAACAGATTGAGTGTGTTGGGGCGGCGCTCTCCGCCTCCGGCCAGTTTCTGGGTGATCGCCAGAGTCGCCAGCCGGAAACCGGTCTCGTGGGTCCCGCGGTAACTGGGGGTCGAGACGGTCAGGAGGATCGGCTGCGTGGAATCCTGACTGGCCATACTGACCCGGGACTGCTTGACGATCGTCGGCAGGTCGTCCCCGAGGGTCTCCGAAAGGCAGGTGGAGGCGATGCCGATCAGTTTCGGACGGTACTGTTCCGTCGCGTTGCTCAAGCCCCGTTCGAGGTTGTCGGTACCGCCGAACGCCGCGCTGTACTCGTCGAAGCTGGACGACGCCACATCCATCGGCTCCCGGAAGTGTCCGATGATGTAGCGCCGGATGTACGTGGCGCATCCCAGCGAGCCGTGGAGAAACGGAAGGGCCCCTTCAACCCCTCGGAAAGCCAGGCAGGCTCCCAGGGGTGCGCAGAGTTTGCAGGCATTCTGAACAACGGTGACAGTGGGTACGGTTCGCGTTTTCATGGGTGATCCCTCCGAATTCCGTAATCCGTGCGCGGCCCGAACCGCCAGACTTGGCTGGTTGCCGTGGCCTGGATTTCCCGGACCGAATTGGGCATTTCGCGCGGTCTGTCTTCCTTGCAGAATATGAGCGACCTGTTGCTGCGCCGAGAGAGGAATGAGGGGCGTTTCCGGTCCTGTTCCACCCCTTCATTCCCGTCGGCTTCTTACCGGGATATCCTACCAATCAGTAGCGAACTCTTTCGGCTGTTCCGGCCTGTTTCGAGATTCTGAAAGAGTTTTCCAGAATGGACTTTACCTGCAACTCCAGCCTTCCAAACAGTCTGGAACGAAGAGGAACCGCCTTGACAGCCGCAATCCCTCCCTGTGTCGCGGCAGTCGTTGTTCCGTTGAGCAATTCCCGGGCCACAGGATTGATTTTTTTCAGATTTGACGGGGACATGATTGAGGGGAAAGGAAGACCGGTTCGGCGGGCTTTCTCGGGTTTCAGGAGACCTGCCGGGATCGGTTTTTCTCGATGTGTAAGAGCCTGTGTGAAAAGTCTTTGGGTTGAGGTTTTCTTCGGTTTGTTAAGACGCTCGCCCTCTATAAAACGACCCTTTTCTGAGAAAAAACGGGGGTTCCCGGGGAAAGGACTTTTCACACAGGCACTAAGACACCACAAGTTTACGGGGCTGTGAACTGGGGAACCGATTTTTCCCCTTCGACCATCCAGGCCTGGGCGAGGGGGAAGTTGCCCGACTGGTTGAAGACCTCGATGGCGCGCGGGGCGAAGTTTTTCGGATCGGTCAACTGGTAGAGGACGAGCGGCGGTTCCGGGCCGAACGGGGTGGTTCCGGGAAACTGAGTCTGGGGCTGGAGCACGAACTGGCTGTAGCGGCGGATGAGGTCCAGTTCTTCGGAACCCGGATAGGCCGTGATGTAAACGGGACGGCCCGCCTGAAGCTGCGGCGCCACAGCGCCTCCCAGAAGCGCGACCAGCCACCGGTCGCTGTTGGGGGTGGGTTCGCTCGAGATGAACGTCTTGACCCCTTCGGGCAGGTTGACGCGCAACATGGCGGTGTACCAGTTGCTGAAGAGAAAGTTGGCGCCGATGACCGCCACGTCCGGGCGGCGGTTCTCACAGACCTGCACGTACCAGAGCGGGTAGATGTCGTAGTCGCCGGTGGTGAAGACGGTGGTGTTGGGCGGCAGGGTTTCCATCAATTGATCGGCGTAGAGGTAAGCGCCGCGGTATTCGGATTTGTTGATCTGAAGGCTGGGGTCGTAGTGCTTCACGACCCCGAACACGGTCAGGGCCAGCAGGGCCGCGCTGGTCCCGTACAGGCGGCGCAGGCGCGACGCTTCGGTCGGCGGGACACCGCTGGGTGAGGCGAGCGCCACCCGGTCCACAATCGCGGTCGGGGCGACGGCGGCCAGTTGGAGCGTCAGAACCCAGAGGGGCATCTGGTACGGTTCGATGTCGGCAATGGTGTAGATCAGAACGATGGCGAGGTTCAGCAGGTACCCGCCGGCGAGGCCCGCCGCCGCGAGGGGGGAGCGGTTTGCGAGCGCGTACAATCCGGCCAGGGCCAGCAGGGAGGTGATGAGGGCGAGCAGGGGGGCGCGCGCCAGAACCGTGGCGCGCCGGTCTTCCGACAGGGAGTCGAGCGTTTCGGCGTTTACGGGGGCCACGTGCTGTTCCCCCATCCAGCGGGCGATGGCCGTCAGGCGTTTTTTGAGATGCGTGGGGATTTCATCCGACCGGAGCCGGATGCCGCGTTCGTTGGTCAGGATGCGGGTCTGGCGGTATTGCTTGCCGGTGAGGTGATCGAGCAGACCCGACAGGCCGCGGGGGTTGCCGGCGTTGATGGCGGGTTGGGCGGCGGCGCGCAGGGGCAGGTAGGCGTATCCCAGAAGGGGAAGCAGGAAGAGCGCGACGGCCAGAAGGAGCGTCTTCTTCGGGTGCGGGTCGCGACAGGCGAGCCAGAGACAGGCATGCGATGCGTCCGGGGTGGACTGGGTGGGTTCGGAAGAGGCCGTGAGTTCTGTATTGACCGGTTGGGGCGGTCGGGTATGTCTGCGCCAGTAGGCCACCAGCGCCAGGGCGGAGAGGGGCAGGGTGATGAGGAAGATCTGGTGGTTGAGGAACCCGGTTCCACTCAGGAAGGCAAGCGCGAGGAACTTGCGGCGGGTGGGACGGCGGATGATGTGGAGGCCGAGCGCCCAGGTCCAGGTCAGAAAGACCAGCGTGAGCGAATGGACATCGGTGAGGGTGGACTGGTCCCACCAGGTGGCGGACCCGGCGCAGGCCAGCGCGACCGACACCGCAATCAACCGACGGGGGAGACACAGGGCGTCGCGGGTGGTGGGGGCCAGGATGAGCCAGAGGGCGATCTGGAATCGGTAGGCGCCCAGAGCGGCCAGCGCGCCGAAAAACGCCGTCAGGAGGTTGGTGGCGAAAATGGGGGATCCGAGACCGAGGTGCTGGACGAACCACCCCAGGGTCATATAAAGCGGGTACCCGGTGGGGTGAGGTACCCCGAGGCACCAGGCGGCGGCGGACAGTTCGGCGCTGTCCCCCGGGAAGAAGGTCGGGCAGAGTGTGCGCAGATAAAGAATGAACGGGAGAAGAAAGACCGCTGCGCCCAGAGCATATGGGCTCAGGGACTCGAAACGGTTCGGGGAGGAAGGGATCGGTGAGGATTCGGTCATGATAGGGGGGAACCGGTCGGCCTTTGTCGGGATCAAGGTAGTCCTGAATTCAGGGGGAGGAACGAAAGATTCGGTCTCCCCGCAGAAGGGTACTATACGGATTCCCGGCGGTGTTGTCCATTCTTCCGAACGGAGAAGCGAACCTCCCGTTCCGGTGGGGCCGGTTTTTCCCTACCGTGGCCTGTTGCGGGGAGGAAATCGGGGGGCTACTCGTGTATATCCGTTGACCGGAATAGTGAGAATCGGGCCTGTTGACGGGGTGTTGTGAGTGTTGGACGGCGCATCTTCCGAGGGGCAAAGCCTGTGCCAAGTCCTGTGCATGAGGCTGTGCATAAGTCTGTGAATAAGCGGGAAAATGCTGTGAATAAAGTTGTGGATAGATTGGGGCAGATGATGGCCGGACTCTGCCGGAATCCGGAGAGACGGAAGAAAGGGGGGAAGAAAACGGTCCTCCTGATTCCTATATGTCTGATTTCAGATGAGATAAGGTGGATTTCGTCTTTCCGGGAGAACGGGGCGGAAGGGGAGGGGAAGGGGGTGTCGCGCATGATCTGAAACAGAACCCGGCTGTTGTCAAGGCTCAACAGCCCCGATGAGCCTGTGGATTGCCTGTGCATAACTCGGGGAAAACGGAGCGGGGGGGCTGGACCGGCAAGGGGGGAGGAGTGGATTGGGGTGTATTTTGAGCCGTAGAGGGAAACTCTGGGGGGACGGGGTCCGGGAATTTTTGCACGAGTCATTTCCGGGGGAAAAGAAACCGGCCTCAGGCGTGATCGGGACCTGAGGCCGGTGGGTGTCTATCAGATGGGAAGAGGCGGTTTATTCCTGATCGTCCCCGCCGTTTCCGTTGTTTTCGTCTTCGCCCGAGTCTTCCTGGTCCTCGACGGGGCCGACAAGGCGTTCGTCCACGTTGTCGTCGTCGCCATTGTGGTTTCCGCCTCCATTTTCATCCTTGTCCTCCTCGATGCGGACGGCGCTGGTCAGGAGATCGTTTTCCTTGAGGTTGATGAGGTGGACGCCCTGCGTGGCGCGGCCGATGACGCGGATGTCCTGGAGTGAGGCGCGCACGGTCATGCCGCTCTGGGTCATCATCATGATGTCGTCGCGGTCAATCACGTCGAGGATGGCGATGACGTTGCCGTTGCGTTCGGTGGTCTTGATGTTGATGACCCCGATGCCGCCACGCTTGGTGAGGCGGTAGTCCTCGATGGCGGAGCGCTTGCCGTAGCCGTTTTCGCAGACGGACAGGAGGGTGGACCCGGGCCGTCCGAGGCACATGCCCACGACTTCGTCGCCCTCGCGCAGGGTCACGCCGCGCACGCCCGCGACATCGCGGCCCATGGGCCGGACTTCGGACTCATGGAACCGAACGGCCATGCCCTGACGGGTTCCGATGAAGATTTCATTCTGACCGTCGCTCATCAGCACCTGGCAGAGGCGGTCGCCTTCGGCCAGTTTGATGGCCTTGATGCCGACCTTGCGGGGGTTGGAGTAGAGCGACAGGGGGTTCTTGACGATCTGGCCCTGGGCGGTGACGAACATCAGGAAGTGGTTGTCGTCGAATTCCCGCACGGGCACCATCGCCTGGATATTTTCGCCCTTTTCGATCTGGAGCAGGTTGATGATGGGCCGCCCGCGGGTGGCGCGGCCGCCCTGGGGCAGTTCGTAGATCTTGAGCCAGTAGGCCTTGCCCTGGTCGGTGAAGATCATCATGTAATCGTGCGTGGTGCCGATGAAGAGCTGCTCGACCCAGTCTTCTTCCTTGGCCGTAGCGCCCTGCACGCCCTTGCCGCCGCGCCGCTGGCTGCGGTAGAGGTCGGATGGCGTCCGCTTGATGTAACCCGAGTGCGTAATGGTGACGATCATGCGCTGTTCGGCGATCAGGTCCTCGATGGTGAGGTCGGCCGAGGAGTCAATGATTTCGGTGCGACGCGGGTCGGCGTACCGGGCTTTGATGTCGCGCAGTTCGTCGCCGATGATCTTCAGCACGCGCGCCGGGGTGCGCAGAATGTCCTGGCAGTCTTCGATGAAGCGCTTCAGTTCGTTGTATTCAGCCTCGAGTTTTTCGCGTTCCAGGCCGGTCAGGCGGCGCAGGGGCATGTCGAGGATGGCGTTGGCCTGAATTTCGGAGAGCTGGTACTTCTCCATGAGTTTCAGGCGGGCGGCTTCGGTGGACTCGGACCGGCGGATGATGGCGACGACGTCGTCAATGTTCTGGACGGCGATGCGCAGGCCCAGGACGATGTGCATGCGGGCTTCGGCCTTGGCCAGGTCGAAGCGGGTCCGGCGCACGACGACTTCGCGGCGGTGCTCGATGAATTGCTGGAGGATCTGGCGAAGCGACAGGTAACGCGGGCGGTTGTTGACCAGCGCAAGCATGATGACGCCGAAGGTGGACTGGAGCTGGGTCTGTTTGAAGAGCTGGTTGATGACGACTTCGGCGTTTTCCCCCCGCTTCAGTTCGATGACGACGCGCATGCCGTCGCGGTCCGATTCGTCGCGGATTTCCGAGACGCCGGTGAGCCGTTTGTCGCGGATCTGCTCGGCGATTTCCATGACCAGACGCGCCTTGTTGGTCATGTAGGGCAGTTCGGTGACGATAATGGCGTCGCGTCCCCCGCGCAGTTCCTCGGTGGCGAGGCGGGCGCGCATGACGAGGCGACCGCGGCCGGTTTTGTAGGCGTCGCGGATGCCCGACCGCCCGTAGATGTAGCCGCCGGTGGGGAAGTCGGGCCCGGGCAGGACGCGCAGGAGGTCTTCGAACGAGGCGTCGGGGTTCTCGAGCAGAACGAGCACGGCGTCAATGGTTTCGCCGAGGTTGTGGGGCGGGATGTTGGTGGCCATACCGACGGCGATACCGGTCGAACCGTTAATCAGCAGGTTGGGAATAGCCGCCGGCAGAACTGATGGCTCGAGTTCCTTCTCGTCGTAGTTGGGGTCCCAGTCAATGGTGTCCTTGTCAATGTCCTGAAGCAGGAGTTCACAGACGCGGCTCATACGGGCCTCGGTGTATCGCATGGCGGCGGCGGAGTCGCCGTCAATGGAGCCGAAGTTCCCCTGGCCGTCAATGAGGGGCGCGCGCATGGAGAAGTCCTGGCTCATGCGGACGAGCGAGTCGTAGATGGCGGCGTCGCCGTGGGGGTGGAATTTACCCATCGTGTCGCCGACGATACGGGCGCTCTTGACGTAGGGCTTATTGTGGACGTAGTTGGCCTGATTCATGGCAAAGATGATCCGGCGGTGGACGGGTTTCAACCCGTCGCGCACATCGGGCAGGGCGCGACCTTTGATGACGCTCATTGCATAATCAATGAACGAGGTCTTCATTTCGTCCTCAATAGGCTGAGGGGTGACTTGCTCGCGGTTGAGTTCCTGCATGACTGTTGGCTCCTGGTCCGGTCGGTGGGTTTAGGGTTTTGTTTTCCGCCGGTTTTTGTTGTCGCTGACGCTCACTTTATGGAATTGATTCAAACAGTTTGTTTTCTAAGTATAAATGTTACGCGGCCTCTCTCCGGGCCAGGTCGAGCAGGGTATCCAGCATCTCTTTCAGATGCGGACACTTTTTGCGCGCTTGATCGGGATCGAGTTTGGCAAAAAGGTTCGATCCGTCTGTTATCTTGTTGTACTTCTTCTTCGATCCAGATTTTTCCCGATAAAGTCGGGTCAACAGTTTTGAAGGGGGCTCGTCGCTGTTGACTTCTTCTGGCACTCTGCCGGGCAACGCCTTCGCGATTTCTTGCGGGAAGATGTCGGGCTGACTCAGCAGCCAGGCCTCGAGTTCGTGAACTGCGAAAAACATGTGGAACCGGTCCTGGGGGACTCCTTCTTTCTCGGCGAGAGAATTGAAGTGAGCCCGTCCCCGCTTTACCTTTTCTTCCGTGTCGCTGACGTTTGCACTCCAGGAGGCCTGTTGGTTCCCCCCCAGATAGAGATCCAAAAGTCCGATGACCGCGATGATGTCCTGGGCCCTGGGGCCATTGAGGTGGTCCAAGGCTTTTCGCGCAAAGCTTTTTTCAAATTCCGGCCAACCCCTGAAGGGGATCGTCTGGATCTTGACCGATTGGCCCAGTTGCGGATTCAGCCAGCGGGAGAAAAGTTTCGGCAGAACATCTTTTTCTGTCTGGCCTTCAACGAGGAGGACGAATTTCATTCCATATCCTCCAGTTCGCCCGTGCGGAACAGTTCTCCCTGGGAGTAATTCTGAAGCCAGTAGGCCAGGGTCTCCCCCGCGATCGTCCGCACGTGGGTCTCGCCGTCCTTGAGTTCGAAGACCGTGGTGGTGGGGACTTGATCCACTTCCCGGAAAGCGTCGAGGAATTCGGGCGAGTGGGTGACCAGAACCACTTGAGCGCGTTCCGAGGCCTGGGCCGCGTGCTCGGCGATGATGGCGTGCATGCGCGGGTGCAGGCCGACTTCCGGTTCGTCAATGGCGATAACGGAGGGCGGAGTCGGGTTGTTGAGGATGGTCAACAGATAGAGAAACCGCAACGTGCCGTCCGAAAGTTGGCTGGCGGCGTGCGGACGCGACGCGTTTTTCCACTGGATTCCCAGTTCGATGCGGTTTGTGGAGGCCGGCAGGAACGTCAGCCGGTCGAATTCGTCGAAGGCGGCCCGCATCGCTCCGTCAATCGCCTCTTTGAAGTTCTTGTCATGTTCGCAGAACGTGTGCAGGACAACCGGCAGGTTGGAACCGCCCGAGGCCAGGTTCTTCTCGTATCGAACTACGACGGGTTTGAGAATTTCCGATCTGGAGTCAGTGCGGAAATTCCGGAAGACACTCCAATTGAGAAGAGTGTTTGGCTCGATACATGACATACCGGTGGCTGGATTTGTCCACATATCTGCGAGAATCTCGACAGTATTCAAAACCGGAAAATCGGACACAGAAAGGATGGATTCTCTTTCGGGAACTCTTTGACGATAGTGGTCGTCTTCTGTCGGCTGTTCCTGAGAATCACGCGTGACAAAAGCCGAACTGAGATTCCTGGACAAGTTTAGAGACTTAATGGCAGAAGTAGCGGTGAGATCCTTTTCCCCTTTGTTGGAGGAAGAGAAGAAGCGGTGGCTTTCATATCGAATTAGATAATCCGATCCAGATCCAATCGGTTCGATCAGGATCTGGTGTTCCGACCTTCGTTCCTCTTCGATCCCACTTTCCGGTTGTGTGTACTCGATCGGTCTGGTTTTCCATTCGATGTTCAACCGGGGCGCTTGGTTGTCCCAGAGCAGAGCCGAAAGCCCCCCCAGATTCATGATATGATCGGAGAGTTTTCCGGTGGGCAGGAGCGCCAGCAATTCGAGAACTTCCAGCAGGTTCGACTTGCCGCTGGCGTTGGGCCCAATGAGGACATTGAGCGCTCCGGGCCGCCAGGTGACGGACCGGAGCGAACGGTAGCCTTCGACTTTGAGTTCTTCAATCTGCATGGGAAAACCTTTTTGCGCCGACTCTCTGGGAACGCCGCGCAAGTTGCGATCAACTTCCTTCTCTTAGAAATCCAGGTTGCGCACTTCGGGGGCGTATTTCTGGATGAAGGCGCGGCGGTCGTCCACGTTGTCGCCCATCAGGGTGGTGAACATCAGGTCGGCGGCGATGGCGTCGTCGAGCGTGACCTGGAGCAGGTAGCGGCGCGCCGGGTCCATGGTGGTTTCCCAGAGCTGGTCGGCGTTCATTTCCCCGAGACCTTTGTAGCGCTGGATGTTGACGCCCTGCGAACCCGCCTTGCGGATGGTGTCGGAGGCCTCGCGCAGCGAGTGGGCCGTCATTTCTCCGGCCTTGGTCTGAATCGTGTACACGCAGTCCGGCTCGCCGGTTTCGTGCAGCGGAGTCTCAGTGTAGTACCGGGTGTCGAATCCGAGTTTCTCGATGGATTCGAGGATCTTGCGGATTTCCGGCCCCTCGGGGAACTCGATGATGTCGTGCTGCTGGACGTGTTCCTCCTCGGCGTCCTGTTCGATGGCTTCCTCGATCAGGTCGAGTTGCTTTTCCTGAGCGGCCTCGGCGGCGGCCTCGGCGGCTTCGGCGGCGGCTTCGGCGTCGAGCCGGATCAGAGTCTCGGTATATTGCTTCTCGCTGTAGGCGTAGATGGGCGTCTTGTTGCCTGGGGTGTTGATCTGGTAACGGGGCAGGCGCCGGGTTTCCGGGTCCACGAGTTTGATGAAGGCCTGCAGGTCGATCCCCTTGCGTTGCAGAACCCGGTCGAGTTTGGCCAACGACAATATGGCCTCGACGAAGACGCGCAGCTGTTTGCGGTCGATCGTGGAGGCTTGGCCCGAGCCGTTAGTGACCGTAAGTTCCGAAGCCTCGATGCCGTATTCGAGGAGGTAGCGGTCCATGTCCTCATCGGTCTTCATATATTGTTCGATTTTGCCCTTTTTGACCTTGTAGAGGGGGGGCTGGGCAATGTAGATGTGGCCGCGTTTGACGAGTTCCTCGAACTGGCGGTAGAAGAAGGTCAGCAGCAGGGTCCGGATATGCTGGCCGTCCACGTCGGCGTCGGTCATGATGATGATCTTGTTGTAGCGCAGTTTCGAGAGGTCGAAATTTTCCTGGCCGATGCCGGTGCCCAGGGCCGTGATCATCGTGCGGATTTCGTTGTTGGCCAGCATTTTATCGAGGCGGGCTTTCTCGACGTTGATGATCTTGCCGCGCAGGGGCAGGATGGCCTGAAAGTGGCGGTCGCGGCCCTGTTTGGCCGAGCCCCCGGCCGAATCGCCCTCGACCAGATACAGTTCGCAGTCCTCGGGCGACTTTGAGGAACAGTCGGCCAGTTTGCCGGGCAGTGCGCCGCCTTCCATGGCGGACTTGCGAACGATTTCACGCGCCTTGCGGGCGGCCATGCGCGCCTGGGCGGCCATGACGATTTTCTGGACGATCTTGCGCGCGGCGGTCGGGTTCTCCTCGAGGTATTCCGAGAGCGCCTCGCTGACGACCGACTCGGTCAGCCCCTGGATCTCCATGTTGAGGAGTTTGCCCTTGTTCTGTCCCTCGAACTGCGGGTTCATGACGCGCAGGCTCAGGATGGCCACCAGCCCCTCGCGCATGTCGTCGCCGGTGATGGCGTCGCCCTTGAATTTCTTCAACAGGTCGTTCTTTTTGGCGTAGTTGTTGAGTGTACGCGTCAGGGCGGACCGGAAGCCCGAGACGTGCGTGCCCCCGTCGCGGGTATTGATGGCGTTGGCGAACGAGAAGAGGTTCTCGATGTAGCTGTCGTTGTACTGGATCGCCGCCTCGACGACGATTTCCTCTTCGGAGTTGTCCTTGCCGGCCGTGTAAGTCCGGCGGCGGAGGAAATGGATCGGCGAGGGGTTGATGACCTGTTTGCCCCGGTTGAGGTGGTTGATGAACTCGACGATCCCGCCCCGGAAACAGAAGGTCTGGGATTTGTGCGTCTCGCTGCGCTCGTCGGTGACCGAAAGCGTGAGGCCCGCGTTCAGGAACGCGAGTTCGCGAAAGCGGGTGGCCAGGGTGTCGTAGTTGAAGTTGATGTTGTTGAAGATTTCCGGGTCGGGACGGAAACGCGTGCGGGTACCGCTCTTGCGGGCCGGTCCGATTTTGTCGAGCGTGGAGGCGGTGATGCCGCGCTCGTAGCGCTGGCGCCACGTGCCGCCGTCTTTCATGACCTCGACCTCGAGCCACTCGCTCAGGAAGTTCACCACCGACACCCCCACGCCGTGCAGACCGCCGGAAAACTTGTAGGTGTCGTGGTCGAACTTGCCACCCGCGTGCAGGATGGTGTGGATGACTTCGACGGTGGACTTGCCCTTCTGGGCGGGGTGTTCCTCGACGGGCATCCCGCGGCCGTTGTCCTGGATGGTGATGGAGTTGTCGAAGTGGATGGTGATATCAATCCGGTCGCAGTGGCCTCCCATGGCTTCGTCCACCGAGTTGTCCACCACTTCATAGACCAGGTGGTGGAGCCCCAATGCGTCGGTATTGGAAATATACATAGCAGGGCGCTTGCGGACGGCTTCACGCCCCTCGAGCACCTGAATGCTTTCTGCTGTGTAGGCTTTGGTTCCTTTGGACATCACTCATCTCCCATAGTTCTCTGGCAGAATTGGAACAGGACAATCGGATCGCAACCGGAGGCCGTCTGTTGCGGAACCTTGCGCGGCGATGGATCGGGCTTTTGGAGACGCCTGTTCAGTTCTCGGTAGCGGGAGTCTGCCCTGTTTTCCCGGCCACCAAACGGCTTATGGTAGGGCAGGGCGGGGGGATAGTCAAGGATGATTTCTGGGGTGAATCCGGACATGATGGGAAGATGCTTGATTGTGGATTATTGATAATATTGTAGTTATATTTGGAGTCGTATCGTGGCCGGGAACGATCTGCCGGAGGGCGGAGTTTCGGACCGGCAGGGAGAAGGGGAAAGGCCGCTGACCTCGGGACCCGGTGGGGATCAGGCGAAGAATATGCGAAAGTGCCCGGGTGGGAACGGGGGAAATCCGGAGTTGTTTCGCGTTGCCGACCCGGGAAAATTCTGCGGACGGTTGATTTTCACGTCTATGGGCGGATGAGTTTCGGGATTTCGGAAGGATCTGAGCGGATTGTGCTAATACATGGGCCGATTGTTATTGTTTTATCACCTGCCAGAAGAGTAACCTGCAAGAGTAGGGACTTTCTGGGTTTCATTACGATTTGTATCAATCAATCTGGGGTGGGTAACTGGCTGGGCTATCTCTATTCAGGGGAGGGCGAAGGGATGCGTGAGGTGAAGGGTGTTTTGAAGCGATGGCTGGGGTTCACGCTGATCGAGTTGTTGATTGTGGTGGCCATTATCGCCATTCTGGCGGCAATCGCGGTGCCGAACTTCCTGCTGGCGCAGACGCGCGCGAAGGTCTCGCGGGTCGTCAACGACCAGCGGGCGTTGACCATTGCGCTGGAACAGTACCGGTTGGACAATGCGAGCTATATCCCCCATGTTGATGATGTGAAGGAGTTCTATTTGTTGACCACGCCGGTGGCTTATATGAACAGCGTGCCCCGCTGCCCGTTTGCGGCGATGATGGAAAACAGCGGCTTGTACGGGATTGGGTACCACATGGAAATGGACCTGCCTCTGCTGGCCAATGGCGCATGGCCGGATCCCGGTATGACACTCGCCAAAAACTTGGTCCGGACGGGGCGGTTGTACATCATCTGGAGTATCGGACCGGATCTGGTCCATAACCTTTACAATGTCGGTGAATACGATCCGACCAACGGGGTCAAAAGTCTGGGCGATATTTACCGGCCCGGTCCGTCGTGATGGCGGATTCGTTCGAGCTGCTTTTTCTCGATCCTCCGGAGTGTCTGTTCTTCGGAGGATCTTTTTTTCTGTCCCTTTTGATTCATCCCGGATCTTCGGAAATATTTTCTGTGGCTTGTTGAAGGGTTCTGACCTATGGTGAATCTTGTCTGGACCTCTGGGCCTGCGCCTTTTCACGGGCAGGGCCTCGAGGCTGTTTGTGTTGTGGAGAAAGGAAACCGCTTCGTTTCATGTCTTCCGCCTATCAGCAGTACCTGCGCCGCCAGATGGACCTGTCCCGGGAGTTTGAGCGTTTTGTGAAGGCCGGCCTGCAGCCGGGCGCGTATGCCCGGTTGCACGGGTTGCAGGGGAGCGCGCGGGCCCTGGCGGTGGCGCGCGCCGTCGAGCGGCTCGAACGCCCCGCGCTGGTGGTGACACCTGACGCCGAGTCGGCCGAGGGGTGGTACGACGATTTTCTGCATTTCGGCGCCGCTGGCGCTCAGTATTTTCCGATGACCGAAACCCTGCCCTACGAGGTGGAGGAACCGGTGATCGGGATCGTTGCGCGGCAGTATGTCACCCTCTATTCTCTGTTGCGCGGAGAGGGGGCCGACCGCACGCGGGGGAAGGCGACCGGTTCGGCTGGCGAGGGGGGGCACGAAACCGAAGCGGTCTCCCCTGGGGAGGAGAGCCGGAAGAAAACCGTCTCCAAGGGGAAAACGAAGGCCGATCTGGCGACCCTGTTTTCGGGTAAGAAAGTGATCCGGCGTTCCGGTTCCCTTCCGGTCGTGGTGGTCCCGATCGAAGCGTTGCAGCGCCGGGTGCCGTCGCGTGAAATGTTCGAACGGCTGGTGTTGAACTTCCAGTGGGGGGACCGATTCGATATTGACGAGGTGACGTACCGGCTTGTGGACATGGGCTACTCGCGTGAGACGATGACCGAGGCGCGGGGCGAGTTCAGTGTACGCGGGCATATTGTGGATATTTTCCCGCCCCAGCTCGACAACCCCGTGCGATTCGACCTGTTTGGCGACGAGATCGAGGCGATCCGGTTCTTTGACCCCTCGACGCAGCGTTCGTTGCGCCAGGTCGAGGAACTCGAACGGGTGACCGTGTTGCCGGTCAGTGTTCACGCGCTCTGCGTCCGCCTGGCCAACGAGGCGGGCGTCGGGGCGCTGGTGGGGTTGGACGAGTGGTTCGACGAGGACACGCTTCTGTTTCTCGACGCGCCCGAAAAATACGATTCCATCCTGGGACAGTTCGACCTGATCGCCCAGCGCCGCTACGAGGAACTGACGATTCCGGGGCGCGCGGCGGAGATTCCGGAGTTTGCCCGGGCGGAAGTTCCGGCGGCCTTTTCCGGTCAACCGGTTCCGTCTCCGGACGCGCTTTTTCTGCGCCGCTCGGATCTTCAGGCCCGTCTGGGGCGTTTCGCCCAGGCGCACCTGCCCCGTCTGGATGCGCTCGAAACGCCCGCATCCCTTGAGGCCGGGCCGGTGGTGTTCGATTTCGATGTGACGTCTTACGATACCATTACGCCGGACCTCGAGGCCTACCTCTCGGCCATCCGGTCCAAACAGGCGCAGGATTTTTCGGTCCATGTGGTTTGCGACAACGACGGGCAGGTGGGGCGGCTCGAGGAACTGCTGGCCGAGCATGAGATCGGGGCGCGGACGCTGGCGCCGGGCCCGGGGGCGGAGTCGGAATTCAAGCCGCGCGAGCTGCTCGAGGGGTACCAGGACGTGGTGGTGAGCACGGGGCCGCTGCACACGGGGTTCATTTTCCCCCAGGCGCGGTTGATGATCGTGACCGACCGCGAGATGTTCGGGCGTTACAAGCGCCGCCATGTCTATCGCAAGGCGCCCAAGGGGCGGGCGATCGCGTCGGTGGCGGAGATTCAGCGGGGCGATTTCGTGGTCCATTCCGACCACGGCATCGGGCGTTTCATCGGGGTGCGCCGTCAGGTGCTTGACGGACGCGAGAACGAACTGCTGGAAATCGAGTATGCCGACGACAGCAAGTTGCTCGTGCCGATTGAGAATGTCGGCCATGTGCAGAAGTACACGTCGGCGCAGGGCACCCCGCCCGTCATGGACCGGCTGGGGAGCAAAAAATGGCAGTCGCGCCGGAAGAAGTCGCAGGAACGCATTGAGGAGATGGCGCGCGAACTGCTCGAACTCTACGCGCGGCGGCAGCTGGCCGAAGGCTTCTCCTATGGCGAGGACACGGTCTGGTTGCGCGAGTTCGAGGATGCGTTCCTCTACACCGAAACGCCCGATCAGCTCCGCTCGATCGAGGAAATCAAGAAAGACATGGCGAGCGAAAAGCCGATGGACCGGCTGCTGTGCGGCGACGTGGGGTTCGGCAAGACGGAAGTGGCGATGCGCGCGGCGTTCAAGTGCGTCGAGAACAAGAAGCAGGTGGCCGTGTTGGCGCCCACGACCATTCTGGCCCAGCAGCATTACAACACGTTCCGCGAGCGGTTCGCCGACTACCCCTTCAAGATCGAGGTGATGAGCCGGTTCTGTACCGACAAGGAAGTGAACGACGCGATCAAGAGCCTCAAGGAAGGCCGGATTGACATCATCATCGGGACGCACCGGCTGCTGTCGAAGGATGTGGACTTTTTCGATCTGGGCCTGTTGATCGTGGACGAGGAGCACCGGTTCGGGGTGCGCCAGAAGGAGCGCATCAAATCCCTGCGCGCCTCGGTGGATATCCTGACGCTTTCGGCGACTCCGGTTCCGAGGACGCTGCATATGGCCCTGAGCGGCCTGCGCGACATGAGCACGATCAACACCCCCCCGCGCGACCGCCAGCCGGTGCGCACGCGGGTCATCCGGTTTGTGCCCGAGGAGATCGAGGAGGCCGTGGTCCGGGAACTGAACCGCGGGGGACAGATCTATTTTGTCCACAACCGGGTTCAGACCATCGAGCAGGTGGCGCAGCGGATCCAGGAGATCGTCCCCAAGGCGCGCGTGGCGATCGGCCACGGCCAGATGCACGAGCGCGAACTCGAAAAGGTGATGCTCGACTTCATTGACCGCAAGTACGACATCCTGCTCGCCACGACGATCATCGAGAGCGGTCTGGACATCCCGAACGTCAACACGATCATCATCAACCGGGCCGACGCGTTCGGTCTGGCGCAGCTCTACCAGTTGCGCGGGCGCGTCGGGCGCGACGTCAAGCGGGCTTACGCGTACCTGATCGTGCCGGATGGGAAACCGATCACCGACACGGCTGTCAAGCGGTTGCGAGCCATTGAGGAGTTCACGGAACTGGGCATGGGGTTCCAGATCGCGATGCGCGACCTCGAGATTCGCGGGACGGGCAACCTCCTGGGGGGCGAGCAGCATGGCGTGATTGACGCCGTGGGGTTTGAACTCTACTGCCAGATGCTCGAGGAGGCGGTGCGTCGCAGCCGGGGCCAGATGGGTTTCTCGCCGCTTGAATTTCCGGTCGAGATCAAGTGGCAGGTGTCCGCCTACCTGCCTTCCGAGTATGTTCCGGTCGAGTCGCAGCGGGTGGCGTTTTACAAGCGATGTTCGATGGCGCGCGAGGCGCGCGATCTCAAGGATCTGTCTGAAGAATTGCGCGACCGGTATGGGAAGATTCCGCCGCAGGCGCAGAACCTTCTGGCGGTCAGTCTGTTGCGGCTGCGGTGCCGGCAGTGTCAGATCGAGTCGGTGGGGGTGACGAGTCAGGGTTTCCGGGTTAAGCCGCGCGCCGATTTGTTCGATTTTCTCAGGAAGGCCCAGACGCTTCAGGACAAGTTCAAGGAGATCAAACAGGTGTCGGCGGGGGTCGAGGGAACGGTCCTGTTCGAGATGCACCGGTGGAACGCCGACGCCGGCATTCGGTATGCGGTGAAAGTCCTGAGCGATCTGGCGGTTGGGAAAGAAGGGTGAGCGGCGCCATGACCCTGAAAACCGCAGTTGAGGATAGAAAACGAGTGTTTTGTCCTTGTGTTATGGCGCGAAAACGGTTTTGGTACCCTCACCTTCTGGGTGAGGGATTTGACTGCGCCAATCGGGAGATGGGCGCTCCCGGGAACCGCTTTCTTCCCCTGAAAATGGGCATTTCCGGGAGGGCGGGCGTCTCGCCCGCCTGAAAATGGGCATTTCTGGGAGGGCGGGCGTCTCGCCCGCCTGAAAGGAAAGCTGTGGCGGGGATG
>DAOPYU010000033.1:0-17533 GCA_035353095.1 Candidatus Sumerlaeota bacterium
ACGGAGGGGGCGTCGCAGGTCCCGATACTGATCAAGGCGACGGGGGCGGTGGTCGAGGAACTCGCTTCGACGGGCAAGACGGCCCAGCCGGTCAAACTGCTCAATGTGGCCTCGAAGGTGTACCGGAACGGGGCTCAGACGAAAGTCAGTCTGGGCGCGGTGGGGTCGTTGCCGCGGGTGGTGGCGGAAGTTTCGGGGACGGTTGCGCCGCAGAGTGAAGCGACGCCGTCTTCCATCCGGGGGAGCGAACTCAAGTCGGTCACCGTCGCGGGCGGTCCGATTGTGGCGGACGAAATCGTCGGTGGCCTGGAAAAGATGACAGCGGCTGGCGGGAACATCCGGTGTGCCCTGATTCAGTCCGACACGAACCTGACGCTTCTGCAGGCAACGGCGAAGAAGGGCGTGGGCGGGGCGATTGGAACGGCCGGAAAGCCGGGCGCGATGGCCGTGAAGGCGCAGACGCAGGGGAAGGGCAAGAACAAGGCGGCCATCACGAAGGTCTCGGGTCAGGCGGGCGTCTCGGGTTACTTCTATGCCGGTTACAATCCCGAGACGGGACAGCCGACCCATTCGGGCGGCATTGGCATGCTGCAGACGAAAGCGCCCGCTGGGGTTGAAGGCGCGGTCTTCCTGGACCCGGATCAGGTGAAGAAGATGAAGGTGTCACCGGAATCGCCGCTGCTTGCGATCAACCCGGACCTGTAAGGCCGACACACGACAAGAGTGGGAGGTTTTCCTCCCGGAATACGTTGGGGGGAAGAGCCGTGAACGGCCTTCCCCCTGTTGTTCTTTTGAGAAATGTGTTTTGACGTTTTTTTTTGACAAAGGTTCTGAAATTCTGGCGGTCAAACGGATTGAGACACCTGAACGGTGTTTGCCTGCGGGACGCTGAGAAAGCGTCGAGGAGGGGCGCCACCCTTTGGGGCGGGGCGTTTTCTTGCAGAATGCGCGCAATGAGTCTCGTGTCTTGTCCGCGGGAAATGCGTGTTAAAAAAATAACAGATTTCAATTGACTTCGCGCGGTCGTGTGTTAATATCTTAACATGATGGGGACGCGAGGCCCCTTTACGTTCCCGGCCGGAACGGGATGTCGAGTTTCTCTTGGCAAGGATTCAGTCGAATTGCTCCGTCGTGGGGGTCGTGTCAGATCGGGACTTTTACGCATGAGGGGGGAGGCTCCTGTGTGTGGGGGGATGTCCTCCCGTTGAGATGAAAGAAGGGGTTCGCGGTCGTATCGCCAGGGGGGAGGCGTTCATGTCCGGCTGCGAAACCTCGAGTGGGTTATCCCGGTACGGCGGAGAAATGGCTGACCGATGTGGAACTCGATTGGGCGTCGTCGTGTCTCTTCGAAAGAAGACGCGGGAAAGGAGCGTGTCATGTTCGATTGGACAACCGGTTCCGAAGAATGGGTCATGGATGTCATGTTGAACAGCGCGGTGAAGGGGGGAATTCTTCTGGGAGGACTCAGCTTCATTTTGCGTTTTGTTCTGCCCTCGGCAGCGGCTTCCGTTCGTTATGCGGTGTGTTTTGTGGGGGGCTGCGGCATTTTGTGCCTGCCGCTGGTGGCCACATCCATGCCGCAGTGGCACATTCCTTTCCCGAGGATCGCGACGTTCACATTGTCCGGGCAAGTCGGGGAGAAGACGGAATCCCTCGGGGCCTTCAATTTGGTTGCGGGACCTGAGGGGCGAGTGGAGGTGGCGGATGTCCGACAGAAGATCCGCTCTCTCCCGGGTGCGGTGTCTCCAGAATCGGATTCTGCTGATTCGGGGACAGCCCGTGTGGATTCGCGCGCCGAAACGATGCCCGAAGCGGTCTCGGCGTCCTGGGGAAACTCCCCGGAGGCCTCGGTTGCTTCCGGGAGTCGAGTGTCCGGGGCGCTTCGTCCTCTCCGGGATCGTCTCTCCATTGTCTGGATCGGTTGTCTCGGGGGGTGGGCGCTGGGGGGGATTCTGACGCTTCTCCCCTGGTTGATCGGCCTGGTCGCCTTGTTCCGTCTGTGGCGGCGGTCTCAACGGGTGGAAAAGGGGCCGTGGTTCCGAATGCTGGAGGAAATCTGTCAGGCTCTGGCGATCCAGCCGCCCGCCATTTATCAGACGGACCGTTGCCGGACCCCAATGGCGAGTCGCTTCCTGCGTCCGTTCATCATTCTGCCTCTTGAGGCGCGGTTGTGGTCGAAAGACAAAATGTACAATGTCTTGATCCATGAACTGGGCCATATCAAGCGCCACGACGATCTTACGTATCTGCCGGTGCGTCTGATGGTGTCCCTGCACTGGTTCAACCCGCTCTCCTGGTGGTTGCTGCGCATGTTGCGTTTCGAGCGCGAACGCGCCTGTGACGACTTCGTTCTGAGCCAGGGGGGCAAAGCCTGTGACTATGCCCATCAGTTACTGGAAATCGTGAAAGGAACTTCCGCGAATCATCCCGTCTTGCTGGCGGGGACATCCATGGCCGGGCCGCGCCGTCTCGAGAAGCGGATCCTGGCCATACTCGATGATCAAATCAACAGGAAAGGTCTGACCATGAGAAACTATATGACAGTGACGACCGTGACCGTTCTGGTGACCCTGCTTCTGGGAACTGCCGGGTTTCAGGCGACTCCGGTTTTTGCCGAGAAAGCCCCGGCCGCGGGCGTTCCAGAGAAAGCGAATCCCGACTCGGGGGTATTGACGGCCAACGCCCAGGAAGAAGTGGACCGCTACTACAAGGCGGCGCCGAAGGAAGTGACGGATTTTGTCCTCTGGACGGAAAAGCAGTTCAAGGGAACGCAGTGGCTGCCCGAAAATGCCGTAGAAGGGATGGATGCGGCGGCGCGCGAGGAAATGATCAAGGAGTCCGTTGCGACACTGGAGAAAGAACCCTACAGTCGGGAACTCTGCAAGGCGCTGGTCATGGCCAGTGTGCTGCGGGACAAGCGGCTCCTTCCCGGTCTTCTGAAGACCGCCGCCTACGATGAGTTGTGCGACTACGATTGCTGTCCGAAATCCATGGCGGTCGTGGCGCTGGCCCGTCAGGGGGACGAGTCGGCCGTGCCGGTTCTGGTCTCGCTGGTGGATCATGGCAACGCCAACACCCGCATGTGGGCGCGGGCGGCGCTGGTTCGCCTGACGGGCCAGACGTTCGACCAGGACAAGAAGGCGTGGGGCGCCTGGTGGAATGGCCAGAACAAACAGCCGAAACTGACGGATGAGGATCTCAAGCCGTGGGTCCATATCAAGGACCGCTGGAGATCCGACTCGGAGGCGTCCAAGTTGCCGCGCAATGCCCAGGAAGAGATCGAACGGTACTACCAGGCCACTCCGCAGGAGGTGAAGGACTTTGTCCTCTGGACGGAAAAAGAGTGGTTGTGGATTCAGTGGCTTCCGGAGAACAGTGTGGAGAAGATGGACGCGGAAACGCGCGAAAAGGCGGTCGAACGGTACGTCAAGATCTTGAATGAGAAACCGTACAGCCGCGAACTTTGTCCGGCTCTGACGATGGCCAGTGTGCTGCCGGACAAGCGTTTTCTGCCGGGGCTTCTCAAAGTCGCCGCACACCATGAGCCGATTGATTACGATTGCTGCCCGAAGTCGTTGGCCGTGGTGGCGCTGGCGCGGCAGGGCGATGCATCGGCCATCCCGGTTCTCATTCCCCTCGTGGACCACGGGAACCCGAACACCCGGATGTGGGCGCGGGCGGCGCTGGTTCGCCTGACGGGTCAGACGTTCGACCAGGACAAGAAGGCCTGGGGCGCCTGGTGGAATGCGCAGAACAAGGAGCCGAAACTCACGGACAAGGACTTGAAACCGTGGGAACCGGCGGTCGAGAAGAAAGCGAAATAAGTTTCGGGATGGGGCCGGGTCCGGAAGGGAGATTCCCGAAATGCCGAGTTGAATTCCGTCGGTTCTGGATCGCGGGTTGGACCGAAGGGCGGGGGGATTGATCGCGGATTCGAAACAGGGATCTGAAAACTTGTGGGGATCTCTGTTGTCGGTAAGCAATTCTGAGCTGTAAACTGAAAATGGGGCAGCGGAGGGGAATGACTCTTCGTGAAACATTCGGAGGACGGTCTGATGAGGACCTTCCTCCCGTTCTTTTTTGAGGAGGGAGAGAAGTTTTTCAGAACGTACGGCTCGGCAGAATCCGATTGAACCACCGGGAGGATGGACATAGAGTTGGAACGTGTCTGGAATTCTGATTTGTTTCCGGGGCTTGGTGGCGAAGAGCGCCTGATTGGGTATCTGGATCAAGGAGGGGTGTCATGCGGTCGGTTCTGGTGGGGATGTTGCTGTTCTGCCTGTTCGGAGTGTGCGCTCCGGCTCGGGAAGATGAGACTTCGCTTCAGCCGGGCAGGGAAGCCTGCCTGCGTCTGGCGGGGGAGGTGGAGGCAAACCTGAAGCAGGAAATTCTGGATCGCTGGTTTCCGGCCGCGGTGGATGAAGCGGGGGGCGGTTTCTTCGAGAATTTTTCCGTGGACTGGACCCGGCAGCCCGGCAGCGACAAGAGCATTGTCTATCAGAGTCGCCTGACGTGGACGGCGGCACAGGCCGCCCGTCGTTTCCCCGAACGGTCGGAATTTTACCTGACTATGACACGACGCGGGGTGGCCTGCCTGACGGATCGGCTCTGGGATCGCGAACGGGGGGGATTTTACTGGTCGGTGGACGCCGACGGACGTCCGAACCGCGAAGGAGCCGCGCACAAGCAGATCTATGGGGTCGCCTTCGGCCTTTATGCGCTGGCCGCCAGTTATGAGGTGACGCAGGACGCAGCCAGTCTGGAACTGGCCCAGCGGTGCTTCCGCTGGATGGAGCAGTTTGCCCACGATCCGGAACAGGGAGGCTATCTGGAGTTCGTAACCCTGGACGGCAGCCGGGTGCCGGGAGGTGAGGCGAACCCGATCGGGGCGCGGGGCGACCAGAAGTCCATGAACACGCACATCCATGTGCTGGAAGCGTTGACGCAGCTCTACCGGGTCTGGCCCGACGAGGGGGTCCGCAAGCGGGTGGAGGAGGTTTTCAATCTCTGCCTGGAGAAGATCTATACCGAGCCGGGGTTTCTGACTCAGTTTTTCTCCGCCGACTGGAAGCGTCTGCCCGGGCCGGATTCGTTCGGGCATGATGTGGAGGCGGGGTTTCTGCTGGTCGAGGCGGCGGAAGCGCTGGGCCGGCCCGAGGATGAACGCGCCTGGAAGGCGGCCCGTCGTCTGGTGGACCACGCGCTGGCCTGCGGGTGGGATTCCGCGCACGGGGGACTCTATGACGCGGGACGGCTGGACGAACAGGGACGGCTTGCGGGAGATCTGAAGACGGAAAAGATCTGGTGGGTGCAGGCGGAAAATCTGAACGCGCTCCTGCTTCAGCACGAGCGCGTGGGGCAGGAGACGCGCGATTACTGGAACGCGTTTGTTCAGCAGTGGAATTTCATCGCGCAACACCAGGTGGATCGGGAACGGGGCGGGTGGTATCGGACGGTGGGCGCCGATGGAAAACGGGAACGGCCGATGTCGCAGTTGGGCAAGAGTGACTGCTGGACGGAATGTTACCACCAGGCCCGGGCCATGCTGGTCGTTTCGGAGCGCCTGAGGAGAATGGCGAAGGGGACCCGTTGATTGTTCCTGTTTGGGAAATGAACCTTTCGAACATCAAGGGGGAGAAAGAGTCGTTGTCATCTTTTTTAGATCCGTCGTTTCCCCGAGAAGAGGTATCCATCCGTAGGGGCGGGTTTCAAACCCGCCCGGCAGAAGCCCCGGATTGGGAAGGGCTCTGAATAATCGCGCAGAGACGCGGAGACGCAGAGGACCGCTCAAACACCGGCGCTTTCTGTCCTGCGCCTCGTGTGGCTTACAACAGGCGGTCTCAGCGTCCCTGCGCCTCTGCGCGATTCATTTTCCGTAACCTTTCAGTCCGATCCAGGAGATTCTAAGATCCCTGCCGACCCTGTTGGTGTGTTTTTCATTGTCCGTCACGACGCATGGCTATGCGTGCTCTCCCCCCTACTGGGCGGAGGGCGCCGAAGGAGCGACCCAACGGGTTTCGGGATGTTTCGAGCAGGTTGCTTCCGGTTCCGTCCCGGCCAGGGTGTACTCGCCTCCGTCCGGGCAGGTCAGTTTTTCCTTCAACGGTTTGTCCGGTCCGACCAGGTCGTCCCAGGTGGGGACATCGGTGGGTTTCTTGTGATTCTCAAACGCCCATTTCGCTTTCGCCTCGCGAATCAACAACCGATTCTTCAGGCATTTCTGCAGGGCCGTCTGGGCCTTTCCTTTTGACACATAGGCCGTGAAACTTCCGCTGTTATTCTCCGAGGTTCCGTACGCTTCGTTGAATCCCAGGTACAGGGTCCCTGATTCCCAGGCCCGAATGGCTCGGGTCTCACCGACCAGAAACGAGGCGCCCTTTTCGCCGATCTTCCCGACCAAGGAGGCCACATTCGCATCATCGCACAAATGTTCGCCATATCCGGCCACCCAATGTTTTCCCAACCCACTCTTCGCGCTCCCATTCGGCGAGAAGGGTCCGTCTCCCGTACTGTGACTGGCCGCTCCTTCGGCCTCAACAAACAGGATCTCTCCCTTCGAGAATTCGAGGCCGGAATTCACCCACTCTTTCCCCGGTTCATATACGCCCGGAATGAGCACCTTCCGGGCGCCGGGAGCGGGGACCAGGGCTTCCTTCGGCTGTTGCGGCGCGGAGAGGGTCGGAGTGCTTGTGGGGGCCACCCACGGCTTCAGGTCTTCGTCTTTCAACTTGGGTTCCTTGTTCTGGGCGTTCCACCAGGCGCCCCAGGCTTTTTTGTCCTGGTCGAACGTCTGGCCGGTCAGGCGGTAGAGCGCCGCCCGCGACCACATTCTCACGTTGGTGTTGCCGAAGTCCACCAGGGGAACGAGAACCGGCACGGCCGACTCATCCCCCATGCGGGCCAGCGCCGCCACCGCCATCCACTTCGCGCGGCAGTCGTAGTTCCCGGACGGGTGGGTGTAGGCCGCCGTCTTCAGAAGACCCGGCAACAGGCGTTTGTCTCGCAGCACACTCGCCTTGGCCAGAGCCGGACAGAGTTCGCGGCTGTAGGGCTTTTCGTTCAAGACCGTGGCGTAGTACTTGATCTCTTTCTCGCGCGTCTCCGCATCCAGGCTGTCGGCGAAATTTTCCGGAAGCCACATGTTCCCGCCGAACTGGCGTTCCGTCAGGAGGATGAAATCCGTCGCCTCTTTCGGAACCTGTTTATAGTAACGGTCAATTTCTTCCTGGGCGCTGCCGGTCATGCCCGATGCCGAAACGCTTTTGGCCCCGCTCGAGGCGGTCGGTTGACCCGCCCCCGGCATGGTCCACGGTTTCAGGTCTTCGTCTTTCAATTTGGGCTCTTTGTTCTGCGCATTCCACCAGGCCCCCCAGGCTTTCTTGTCCTGGTCGAAGGTCTGACCGGTCAGGCGGTAGAGCGCCGCGCGGGACCACATTCTCACGTTGGTGTTGCCGAAATCCACGAGGGGAACGAGGACCGGCACGGCCGCCTCCTCTCCCATGCGGGCCAGCGCCGCCACCGCCATCCACTTCGCGCGGCAATCGTAATTCCCGGACGGATTGCTGTAGGCGGCCGTCTTCAGCAGCCCCGGCAACAGGCGTTTGTCCCGCAGCACACTGGCCTTGGCCAGCGCCGGGCACAGTTCCCGGCTGTAGGGCACGTCGTTCAGGGTCTTTTCACACGTCTGGATTTCTTTCTCGCGCGTTTCGGCGTTCATACTGGCAAACGCATTTTCCGGGTACCAGAGTTGATTTCGGCCGAACTGCCGTTCGGTGAGAAGGATGAAATCCGTCGCCTCTTTGGGAACCGCCTTGTAATACTGGTCAATTTCCTCCTGGGCGCTGCCGGTCAAAGCTACCGGGACAGGTGCGCTGGAGGGGGGAGGGGAGGACGCAAGGGATTTCCGGCAACTGGTCATTCCTCCAAACAAGGTGGCTGTGAATACCAGCATGATGATTCCAATAAAATTTCGCATATCCAGACCTTTCTGTAACTTCTCCACTCAGGATAGGCCATGTTCGTTCTGCCATCCGGGTACGACATGACCTTTTGTTCCCGCCTCAAGGCGGAACAGCCCCACACAGATTACCCTAAAAACCGCAGTTGAGCGCCAACGGCGCGGAGTTATACCAGCCTGGGGCAAGCGCAGCGTCGCCCCAGGATTCGTGTCCCTTTTTCTACGAGGGCTGAAGGCCCGAACTATAGAAAAGGGACAAAATGGCTGAATAGTACGGGCTTTCAGCCCTTGTGGAAACAACCCGATCTGCCCTGGGGCGATGCCCCAGGCTACAATGGTTCGCGCCGTTGGCGCTTGACCGACCCCTTGCGATCTCGGTTCCTTTTCCCGGTGGATCGCCCTTTGGGTACACCCAATCCGTTGAATACAGCGGTCTTGGGTTTTTAGCGGCGGTTTCAGCAATCTTCCGACACAAACGGTCGCGGGAACCCGCCGACCGGTCTCAGGCCGAGCCCCAGGGTTTCAAATCGTTTTCCGTGAGTTTGGGCTCTTTATTCTGGGTATTCCACCAGGCGCCCCAGGCCTTTTTGTCCTGATCGAACGTCTGGCCGGTCAGGCGCAGCAGCGCCGCGCGGGACCACATCTGGACGTTCTTGTTGGCAAAATCCACCATCGGGATCAGGACCGGCACGGCCGACTCGTCGCCCATGCGGGCCAGCGCCGCGATCGCCATCCATTTGGGACGGCAGTTGTATCGTCCGTCCGGCGTCGAGTAAGTGGCGGTCTTCAACAGACCCGGCAGCAGGCGCTTGTCGCGCAGCACACTCGCCTTGTACAAGGCCGGGCATAGCTGCTTGCTGTACGGAATCTGATCCAGCATGGTCATACAGGACTGGACTTCCTTCTCCCGGGTCTGTGCGTCCATGCTGGCCAGCGCGTTTTCCGCAGGCCAGCGGAACTGGCGTTCGGTCAACAGGATGAAATCCGTGACTTCCTGCGGTGCGGCCTTGTAGTAGCGGTCAATCTCTTCCTGGGCGTTGGCGGTCAATCCCGGTGTGGAAAGCGCCGACAGGGCTCCCAAAGCCGGATTGGACGCGGGTGCGCCCGCAGAAGGGGTTCCGGCAGCAGGAGTGGGTTGGGGAGGATAGCCGGCAGCAGGAGTGGCCGCAGGCTGGGTGGCCGGGGGGTATCCCGCCGAAGCGGGGGCCGATCCCGGTGTGGAACTACCCGGCAGGACGGCGGGTTGGTTTGCCGTCGGCATGCTCCACGGTTTCAGGTCGTCTTCGGTGAGTTTCGGTTCCTTGTTCTGAGCGTTCCACCAGGCGCCCCAGGCTTTCTTGTCCTGGTCGAACGTCTGGCCGGTCAGGCGCAGGAGCGCCGCCCGTGTCCACATCTGGACGTTCTTGTTGCCGAAGTCCACCATCGGGATCAGGACAGGAATGGCCGCGTCGCAGGTCTGCCCGGCGCTGTTCGTCGTTCCGGGTGTTGCGGTGGTCCCCTTCGCATCCGCCTGCTTGTACCGGATCAGGAGACGGGCACTCCCGCCCGCCTTGCCTCCGCCCACTTTGATTTCTTCGCACTGGATTTCAAAGTCACCGACCGTCCGCGCCCCCTGCGGCTTAAGATTGATCTGTTGTGTTTCTGCTTTGGACGCGGTATGCACGGCCAGTTCGGCTTCGGGCGAGGCCCCCGGGATGATCCGGATGAGCCGGATCTTACAATCGCGGACGGCCTTTTCGTCTTCCGGGTTGTCCAGCGTCAGGCGTTCTTCGGTACCCGTCTGGGGCGCGGCTGTTGTGGCTGCCGGGTCATTCTGAGTTTCACCGCCCATGCGCGCCAGCGCGGCGATGGCCATCCACTTGGGACGGCAGTCGTATCGTCCGTCCGGGGTCGAGTAGGCGGCGGTCTTCAGGAGTCCCGGCAGGAGGCGTTTGTCACGCAGAATACTGGCCTTATACAGGGCGGGACACAACTGCCGACTGTAGGGGGTCTGATCCAGGGCGGTCAGACATGCGGCGACGTCTTTCTCCCGAGTCTGCGCGTCCAGGGCGTCCAGCGCGTTTTCGGCGGGCCAGCGGAACTGACGCTCGGTCAGGAGGATAAAGTCGGTGACTTCCTTCGGGGCGGCCTTGTAATAGCGTTCGATCTCTTCCTGAGCGTTGGCCGTCAGGTTCGAGGAAGGAACTGCTGAAGGAGCGACGGTCGGGAGCGGATGGGATGCCGGGGTGGGTCGGGGGGGGGCCGGAACGGCTGTCGCCATGCTCCACGGTTTCAGGTCGTCTTCGGTGAGTTTGGGTTCCTTGTTCCGGGCATTCCACCAGGCGCCCCAGGCCTTTTTGTCCTGGTCGAACGTCTGGCCGGTCAAGCGCAGCAGGGCGGCGCGCGACCACATCTGGACGTTCTTGTTGCCGAAGTCCACCAGGGGGACCAGCACCGGCACGGCCGATTCTTCCCCCATGCGGGCCAGCGCCGCAACGGCCATCCACTTGGGCCGGCAATTGTAATTGGTCGGCTGGTCGTAGGCGGCGGTCTTGAGGAGTCCGGGCAACAGGCGCTTGTCGCGCAGGACGCCGGCTCTGGCCAGGGTTGGGTAAAGGTCTCGGCTGTAGGGTTTTTCGGCCAGCGTGGTCACGCACTGCTGGATTTCTTTCTCGCGTGCCGCCGCGTCCATCTGGCTGAACGCGTTCTCCGCCAGCCAGTTGCGTCCCCCGAACTGCGATTCAGTCCAGAGGATAAAGTCCCGGACTTCCTGGGGGGCAGCCTTGTAGTAAAGCGCGATCTCGTCGCGCGCATTGCCGGTTAAGGCAACCGACGGCGCGGGATCTGTTTTCACTTCGGAAGTCGTGGCCACTCGGGGCCATGAGGCGGGTTCGGTCAGGGTTTCCGCCACGGTGGCTGCGCCCAGGCAGAGGGTGGCGGCCGCGGTCGCGAGGGTCACGGTTATCAGGTTTCGCATGGTCAGGCCTTTCCTGTTGATCTTGTCGTCGAGGATGGCGAGGATTCGTTTTTCGAGTCGGCGGGGCGTGGCCATGGGGGCCGCCGCCAGCATGGCGGGATGAGTCGAGACAGAGGCGTCTTTGACGATTTCCAGCAGGTGGTTGGCATAGTCGCAGGAGGCGATTCCCTGACTCAGCACAAAGTCGTCACAGGCCCGTTCCCGCTCGAACCGCAGCATTTTGAGTAACGACCAGGCAAGCGGGTTGAACCAGTGCAGGGCGGCCATCACGCGGACCGGCAGGTACGTCAGGTCGTCGTGGCGGCGGATGTGCCCCAGTTCGTGGATCAGAACGTTGCGGATCTTGTCTCTGGACCAGGCGCGGGCATTGGAGGGCATGATGATGAAAGCGCGCAGGAACCCGCCCGCCATGGGCGCCAGACAATGCGGCGTCTTGAAAAGTCGGGGGGGCTTGACCGCGAGAGAATGGCTGAGGGTTTCCAACTCTTCAAACCAGGGACCGGCTTCCACCCGCTGGCTTCTGTTCAACAGCCAGTACAACGCGAGAAGTCCCAGCACCCACGGACAGAAGGAGAACAGGGCCACCAGCGCCCAGAATCCGAAAAGCCCCATCAGAGTGGACGCGATCTGGCTCCGGAGGGCACGGAAATCCCAGGAAACGCGGGCCACCTGAGGCGCCGGACTCGCCGGGGGGGCCGATTGTCCACGCACGGTCTGGCTTTCCGGCTTGAGAACGGCGAAGGAGGGCGATTCCACATTCCCGAGAACCCGGTTTTGTCCGTCCGCTTTTTCATCTGCTCCGGGAGCCGGAGTGGAGGGAACCGTTGTTTCCACAGGGGGATTGGCTGTCGGAGTCCCCTGTTCGGTCGGAAGGGAGGCGTGGGCGGGGGACTGGAGGGGGGGCGCCATCGGTTGGGGGCCCGTTTCCTCTTCTTCCGGCGCTGAGGCGGGTGGAGTGGGCTCTACAGCCCTGCTGACCTCGCCGGACAACCCGATCGCCGCGATCCGGGGACACGGAATTTCCCACTGTGGCATGAGGGCGGAGACCAACGGCAGAAACAAGACCCCGCTGGCGACCAGTACGCATACCGTATAACGGATGGAAGCGGGCGCAGATCGCAGCACAAGACGCAGGATCAACCAGAGCGCCACCAGAAGAATTCCCCCTTTCAGGGCGGCATCCAGCACAACCCCCGCAATCCATTCGTTCGGCATCCGGAAGATGGATGGCCAATTGAACATGATCAGTCTCCCTTCTTGCGTTTCCCTTCTGGGAGACGCAACAGGCGGCCAGGTTTCGAATTCTTTAGAGAGGCGTCGTTGGCATCCGCAAGTCGGACGCCCAACGGAACAGGATCAGTCGTCCTTTTTGCGTTTTCCTTCGATGATACGCGACAGGCGGTCGAGTTCCTGATCGGTCAGAGCGTCTTCTTTCGTTTCGAGGAGAGACACCATCGTTTCCTCGATGGAATTGTTGAAGAACGTCTCGAGCATCGTGCGAAGAACGGACCGGCGGGCGGTTTCCTTCTTCTCGATCGGGGTGAAAACGTACTTCTTCCCGATCTGCTTGTGCTTGATCACGCCTTTCTCCTCCAGCAAGCGCAGCATTGTCCGGACCGCCGAATAACCGGGGGGATCGTCCATCGCCTCGAGCGTTTCCGTCACGCTCGCTTCGCCCATGCGATAGAGGATTTCCATGATCTCCCGTTCACGGCGACTCAGGGTTCGATGATATGGGGCATTGGGCATGCTGCGGGCACCTCCTGAAAGAAACTCGACACACAACGCTCCGGCCGGAAGCGTAAAAGAACCACTGGGCTCTCTCTGTTAAAATATTAACAGAGTTTTGCCGCCTGTCAACCCCAATCTGTTACCTTTTTAACAGAGTTTGGCGCAGGGGAGAAAGGCGTCGCAAAACTCCTTCATTCTCAATCATCCAAAGAACGCGTGTACATCCCGTCTGAACCGGATTTCCCGAAGAGACCGGACGAAAGGCCCGGATACCCCGGCTGGGGCGGATATTTTCGGGCCCCCTGCCTGAATTTCCGCATGAATCCTGTCCCCGAAAGTGGAAACCGGGGCGGGGAAAAGGAGACAAAGGCCCCTCAGTTTCTTGCGGAACCCCGATTTGCGCAAGAATAATATTTATCTCTCCCCCTGAAAAAAAGCAAAATGATAAAATCCGAACTTGAAAAACACTTTACATGTGCTGGAAGAGAGTGATACATTAGATTCGAAGTGGAAGTATTTATAGAAATAGGGGCGGAACAATTATATAAATGGAAGGGTGTAAAAATCCGAACGGGAGGACGGGGCAAGAGGTTCTCGATCTCAGGTGGATATGCAGGGTTGTCTTGTGAAACTGAGGGGGCATTGTTCCCAAAATCGGATTCGGGAGCGAATCCGGGTTGTTCGATGGAGTTGTCGAAGTACCGGAGTGTTTTTGACGAACTCGGGCAGACGAGTCGGTTGAGAAGGAGGGTCTCATTCGACAGGCAAGCCTTGTTCTTTTTTCAAACTCTTGTGAGGGAATCCGTGTCTGAGTATTCCGCTCGCAGGGTGTTGTGGGGTCTTGCCAGCCGATATTCTCTTACGATGTGCCAGTTTCCTCTGATTTTTGTCATTTTTTCGAGCAGCATCTCTGATCTGGGGGACGGGAAGTTTTCCAGGGACCGGGTCTATTGTCCCGGAATTCCCTCCGGATGTGATCACTCTCGGAAAGAGTTTTCCGTATTTCGAGCGCATCGCGTCTCCGTCTCTGGACATTCCTTCCTGGCGATGGGCGAAGGTGTGCCGTCTTCGTCTTTCCCTTCCCGTCTCTCGTCTGGATCACTCATGCGTCACTTTGCCGGTCCCGACAGGGGCCTCCGGTCTGACTTCCTGCCGGCGCGTGATGCCGGTGATTTTCACGGCTTATGTCTATTGAATAGAGATGTTGTCATGGATCGTATGTTTCATTCGGACTCTGAGTCCGTTCCGGTATTCTGTGTTCTCGGGATTATATTATTTTCGGGAGGTGCGATGCGGGTTCTAATATTATCCCTGTCAGAGGGACAGGGATAATCTGGAGTATGGGTGATGTTTGATTTGCGAAAATCAACACCAAATACATCTTATTTTTTGGGAAAGAGGGGTAGTTATGCAGAAGCAACAAGGTAATCTTGCGTTTCTGAAGATGTTGCGGACCTGTCTTTTCCTGGGGCTGGCGTTATGCGTAGGCATGGCGGCTCAGGCCCAGGATTGGAATTTCCGGAACATCGGTGTGACGGCCGCACCCGAAATGGGTTCGATCACCTTCACACCGGACGGCACCGGTGCAACGCTGGTGTCCCCCCCGAACGGGGATATCTGGGGTGGTACAGATAAATTCACGTTCGGGTACAAGGTGGTGACGGGGGATGGAAGCATTATCGCCCGTCTGGACAGCAGCAATGCGGCCTATACGTGGTCCAAGACGGGCGTGACGATTCGCCAGAGCCTGGCCGCGAATTCGCCCATGGTGGACTGCATGTGGCGGCCGGGTGATGGGGGAAGAGCGATCCAGCAGTCCTGGATCAACTCGGCCACCAGCAATGACGAAGCCACCAATGTGTTGTGTCCTGTCATGCTCAAGATCGAAAAGGTGGGCGCTCAGATTTCCTCCTACTATTCGCTTGATGACGGGGACAGTTGGACTCAGGTCGGTCCCGCTTTGACGCTGACCCTGACGGACCCGTTCTATGTCGGGATCGCGGGGTGCGCCAATACGGGCCCTGGGCCATACACTTCGACCTTCTCGAAAATGGGGAGTACCTTCGATGCGGCGCCCTTTACGCCAATTCCGTTGGTGACCCCCACCGCTCAGTACATGGGGTTTTTCCCGCCGACGGCTGGAACGCCTCCTGTTCAAAAAGTGTTCCAGGTGAAGACAACCGAACCCGGTTCGCAATTGAATATCACCGCCCTGACGCCGTCGGGTACGGGATACTCCGTGGCCGAGATCAAGAAGAACAATGTGGTCGCTACGCTTCCGGTTTCCGTGGCGTACAATGACGTCCTCGATATCGCCGTGGCGTTCGCGCCGCCGGCCACCGAGGGGTACTACCCGGGCGCCATAGCCGTAACGGCGAACGTGGCCATTGCCGATCTGGCCATGTCGGCGACCGTGATGGGAACCTACGACCAGGAATGGAAGTCCCGTAATGTCGGCGTGCTGAAGAAAGCCGACGAGGGCTCGGTGACTTTCACGGAAGATGGAACGGGTGCCAAACTGGTGTCGCCCGCGAGTGGCGATATCTGGAATGGAACGGACATCGGGGTTTTCGGCTACAAGACGATGACCGGCGATGGAAGCATTGTGGCCCGGCTGGACAGAGCCAACGCCTCGGCGAATTGGTCCAAGGCGGGGGTGACGGTGCGCCAGAGCATGGCGACGAACGCTCAGATGGCGGCCTGCGAGTGGACGCCGGGGGCTGGTGTGGCTTTCCAGACCTGGACGACCGCGGCGGGCAGTGCCAACACGGCGGTCGTGGCCTTCCCGGCCACGCTGCGTCTCGACCGCGTGGGCAACGTCTTCACCGCCTATTATTCGAAGGATGACGGGGCGACGTGGACCCAGGTGGGCGATCCGCAGACGATCGTCATGAAGGATCCCGTCTATGTCGGTCTGGCCGGTTGCTCGAATGGCGCCGGTACCTACACGGCGGATTTCTCCAATATCGCGCCGACTTTTGACGCGGTGCCTTCGATGCCGATCAGTGCCGTCAGCACGGTGAATCCGAACTTCGGTCTGGTGACGGCCGGCAGTGGGGTGATCGAGCGGACCGTCACGGTCGTCAACTCGGAGCCCGGTACCACCTTGAACGTCTCCGATGTGACGGTTCCGACGGCGGGATTCAGCATCGCCTCGATCAAGAAAAATGGCGTGGTGGTGACCCTTCCGACTCAACTGATTGGGGGAACCGATACGCTGGAAGTCACGTACTCCTTCAATCCGACGACGGATGGGGTTTTCGTGGGCTCGTCGAACATCGTGAGCGATTGTAACCTGAATCCGACTCGGACGATTGCTCTGGGGGTCACGGTGGGGGCGGCTTCCAGCTGCCCGGTGACGGAAGGGATGGTCCTCCACCTCGACGCTTCCTCCAAGGCGATCGGACTGGACTCCAGCAACCGCGTCCAATTCTGGGGCGATCTGTCCGGAAACGGTCAGTATGTGCAGCGCCAGGGGAATGCGAATGGCGACGGACGTCCGGCTTATGTCGCCGGGACGCCCGGTGTGATGAACGGCAAGTCGTGTGTCCGTTTCGACGGAACGGATGACTGGATGTGGACCAATCCGCTTCTGTCCGCCTGGCCGCGCGAAGAGATTACGGTGTTCTTCGTGGCCCAGAATTCGGCCTCCAAGAACTGTTATCTTTTCAGCTTCGACAGCACGACCGACAGCAACCGTTGCAGCCTTCAGTTCCCCTGGGACGGAGGCACGGCGGATCCGAATTACTTCTGGGACTTCGGCAATGACGGTGGCAACGGGCGCCTTTCGGGCAAGTACAGCACATGGGGCGATCCCCTGGTGCAGCCCTTTATCGGGACCGTTCAGTCCTCCACGAAGACGCCCGGACAGTGGGCGTACTGGAATGGAAAACTGGTTGGGTCGGACGCGAACGCGGACCCCTTTGAGGCCGTCACGCAGGGCCGGTTCGGTCTTGCGGGTACCAATGGGGGGGATGTGTGGCCCGGCGACCTGTATGAAATGATTATCTTCAACAAGTCTCTGAGCGCAGGCGAACTCAATGAGGTCGGGTATTACCTGCAGCAGAAGTATGCGGTGGCCGAGACGACCTACAAGGCGCCCACGGCGACGTTCAGCATGACGCCGAACGCGCTTGACTACCGTTATGTGGAGCCCGCTCAGGGCAAGGTGACGCGCGAGGTGGTCGTCAAGAATGACGGAAGCCCGCGTATGCCCATGCAGGTCTCGCTTTCCACGAGCAATATGGGGGCGGCTTACACCATCGAGAGTGTGGTGCGCAGCGAGGACCCGCAGCCGGTTTCGACCAACGGTTACCAGACGACGCTGGCGGGGGATCAGACGTTGACCATCAAGGTCTCCTTCGATCCGACCAAAACGGCGCCGACCGGAACGGAAACCGTGAAGATCACCCACAATGCCAATGGCGCCGCCGAAACGGCGGATCTGTACCTCTTCGGGCGTCCGGGCAAGCCAGCCATGCCGCCGGTGACCGACGGGCTCTATCTGTATGCGGCGGTGGACAACATCACGATGGCTCGCGATGGATGGCCGGTGTGGAACTGGACCGACTACTCGGGCAACGGCCATGATGCGGTGTTGAAGGCCGGTTCTCCGACCTATGTCGCCAACGGCCTCAACGGCAAGCCGGTCATCCGTTTCAACGGGACCGATGCGGCCTATTACCGTTTTACCACCTGTGAGGATACCCGCACCGTGTTCGTGGTCCTGAAGGAAGACGCGGACGCCTCGGGCGATCAGCTCATGGCGCCGATCATCGGTAATCAGGGACCCAGTGGGGAGTTGGGGGCGACGACGCCCGACTTCTGCCGTGGCGAAAACAAGGCCATCTTCAATACCAACACAAACAGTGATCCGTTCGCGGGCGATT
>DAOPYU010000034.1:0-17194 GCA_035353095.1 Candidatus Sumerlaeota bacterium
ATTCAACCACGAAAGACACGAAAACAGCAATTTATCGTACTACTATCTCGCAGAATCTACGCAAGCCGCGTGTATTTATTGTGCGGCTTCCCTCAAAAAGCGCCCCAGCGGGGCGCGGGATAGTAGCCGGGGGTGGAGCGAAGCGGAACCCCCGGATTTGTCCCCCAGTTTTTCCCGCCCCGGATGGGGCGGAGGAAGAATCGGGGTTTCAATTCTTGTTTCGTGTAACAAACCGCCCTGCGCCCCTCCGGGGCGCGTAAGAGGGGGCTTTCTTCCGGGGGTTTCGCTTCGCTCCACCCCCGGCTACTGACCAGTACCCCTCCGGGGTACTTTAATTTGGTTGCGGTTTCGCTGCGTCAGGTGTTTCGCGTGTTCACCTTTCGTGGTTTAATAATGCAGTTTATATTGCCTGAGGCAGGGTGATCGGCGCATGGCGGACATCATTTATTCCGAACTCCTCAACATCGGCATCTTCGTGATTCTGGCGATCAGTCTGAATCTGATCAACGGGTTCACGGGGATGTTTTCGCTGGGGCACGCGGGGTTCTTCGGCGTGGGCGCCTATGCCGCGATGCTGTATATGAACCACTTCGCGCCGGAGGTGTATTCGGCGGCGTACTGGGGGCACTTTGCCGCGGGTCTGTGCGTCGGCGCAGCGTTGGCGGGGGGGGCGGGATTCTGCGTGGGAATGCCCTGTCTGAGGCTGACGGGAGACTACCTGGCCATTGCGACCCTGGCGTTTGCCGAAATTCTCAAGGTGTTCCTGGACAGCTACCGTCCGGATATCTTCGGGGGTTCGAAAGGGTTGAGTCTGGCGGTGTCGAAGCTCGAGGGACAGTGGGCGTTCTGGGTCATCGTTGCGGCAATCGTGTTGATGACGCTGCTGGTGCGCAACCTGAAGAACTCGGCGCCGGGCCGGGCCTTCCTGGCGATCCGGGAAAACGAAATCGCCGCCCAGGTCATGGGGATGAATACGGCGAGCCTGAAGGTGCAGGCGTTTGTGATGGGCGCGGCCATGGCGGGGGTGGCGGGTGGACTGTTCGCTTATTCGCGCAACCTGATCGCGCCGGGCGATTTCGGTCTGATGCGCACGATCATGATCCTGTTGATGGTCGTGCTCGGGGGAACGGGAAGCATTTCCGGCTCGATCGTGGGGGCGTTGATTCTGGGCTTGACCGAAACGGGGGTGCGCTACCTGCCCGAGCTGGGTGCGCTGGTGACGCAGAACGAGCGGGTGGCCTACGGGCTCGAGCGGGCGAAGGAAAACCCGCAGGTGATCTTTGCGTTGATGCTGATCGTCCTGATCCGGTTGCGACCGCAGGGCATTCTCGGGATGGAAGAGATCGGGGACCTGTTCCGCCGTCGGGTACGGCCTGCGAACGGAAACGGACCGGCTCGGGAGGGAAGGGCATGAGCGACCTCCCCGTCGTCACCAATCCCGATATCCCCGCCGTCCGGCCGAAGCGCAAGGGGCTGGAGCGCGAGTTTGCCCTGCTGCGGGCGGAAAACCTGGTCAAGGACTTTGGCGGGCTGCGCGCCGTGGACGGCTTCAGCCTGACGGTGGGGCCGAACGACCTGATCGGCCTGATCGGGCCGAACGGGGCGGGCAAAACGACGGTTTTCAACCTGCTGACGGGTCTGGAATCGCTGACGAGCGGTGAGGTGCGGTTTAACAACTACGACCTCACGGGGCGTCCGGCCTATCAGATTTCGCATTGCGGCATGGCGCGGACGTTTCAGAATATCCGACTCCTGCGCAACCTGAGTGTGCTCGAAAACGTGAAGATCGCCTACCACCAGCATGTGAATTACAGTCTGCTGGACGCGATCGTGCGCACGCCGCGCTTCCGGCGCGAGGAGCGCGAGATTGAGCGCAAGTCGCTCGAGTTCCTCGAGATCTTCGGTCTGGGCGCTCTGGCGCACCAGAAGGCGTCGAGTCTGCCCTACGGGTTGCAGCGCAAACTCGAGATCGCGCGGGCGCTCGCCACGGAGTCGCGACTGCTTCTGCTGGACGAACCGGCGGCGGGGATGAATCCGCGCGAGACGGCGGAACTCATGACGTTGATCCACGAAATCAAGGAACGGTTCGAACTGGCGATCCTCCTGATCGAGCACGACATGAAACTGGTGATGAACATTTGCGAGCGGGTGGTGGTGCTCGACGCCGGGCGCGTGATCGCGTCGGGGTCGCCGGAGGAGATCCGCCGCAATCCGGCGGTGATCGAGGCGTACCTGGGAAAAGAAATCGAGGTCTGAGGATTCGGAACGGCCATGCTGGAACTGCGCGATGTGCAGGTACATTACGAGGCGATTCAGGCGCTCAAGGGGATTTCGCTGCGGGTGGACGCGGGCGAGATCGTGAGCATTCTGGGAGCGAACGGCGCGGGCAAGTCCACCGTGCTGCGGGCGATCTCGGGGCTGGAACCGCTCTCCGGAGGCACGATCCTGCTGGATGGAACGCCGCTGGCCGGGGCGGTTCGTCCGCATGAGATCGTCCGGCGGGGTATCACGCACTGTCCCGAAGGACGCCACATTTTTCCCGAGTGTACCGTGCTGGAGAACCTGGAACTGGGGGGCTACACGCTCGGTTCGCGCAGGCGGGTTCAGGAAAACATCGAGCGGGCGTTTCATTATTTCCCACGCCTGAAGGAACGCCGGGGGCAGTTGGGCGCGACGCTGAGCGGAGGTGAACAGCAGATGCTCGGGGTGGCGCGGGCGCTGATGCCCAATCCGCGCCTGCTTCTGCTCGATGAGCCGTCGCTGGGCCTGGCCCCCCTGATCGTCAATCAGATTTTCGAGATCGTGCGTCAGATCAACCGCGACGGCGTGACGATTCTGCTCGTCGAGCAGAATGCCGCCGAGGCGCTCGAGTACTCGCACCGCGGTTATGTTCTCGAAACCGGTTCGATGATTCTGTCGGGCGCGTCGGCGGATTTATTGAAGGACTCGCGGGTGGTGGACGCGTATCTGGGGGTCTGACGGGTCGTTTTCCCCGAGGGGAAACTGGTCTAAATTGCAAGTTTTTTTTCGGACTTTTTCGCGGAATGACAGAACCGGCTTTCAATCCGTAAAAAAATGTTGAACTGCTTCTGCTCTTGCCTCAGACTTGACCCAAGTGTCGGGCGATTCCTGAACAGGGGTGTTGTTCCGGCCGCGAGGGACCCTTACGGCCGCCCTGTGGCGTGTTCCCGAATCCCGATTCCATTTCAACGCAGGAAGAAGATGGCAAGACTATGACACGAGTAGCTCCTTTCATTGGCACGCGGTACAACCCCACGGCGGTGGGAGACCTGTCGAAGGTGATGGCTCCCCCTTACGACGTGATTTCGCCCGAGATGCAGGAGGCGTTCTATCAGAAGTCTCCCTACAATGTGGTCCGGATGATTCTGGGCAAGGAAGAAATGGGCGACGACGAGTACAACAACAAGTACGAGCGCGCCGCTTCCTTTCTGCGCGAATGGAAGAACAATGGGCTGCTGATCGACGATCCCGGCAAGTTTTTCTACATCTACCAGCAGGAGTTCCAGACGGCGGACAAGGCGGTTCATGTCCGGACCGGCATTTTTGCGGCCATCCAACTCGAGGGCGCCGGCAAGGGCAAAATCCTGGCCCACGAACATACCTTCTCGGGCCCCAAGGCCGACCGCCTGAAACTGCTCCGCTCGACCCGTTGTAACCTCAGTCCCATTTTCTGCCTCTATTCGGACCCGGAAAAGGAATCGGACCGTTTGATCGCGGAAGTGGTGAAGAAGGAAGCGCCGCGGATCGAACTGAAGGACGACGAGGGGGTGATCCACCGCCTGTGGCTGATGTCGGACCCGCTCAAGATCAAGAGCCTGGCCAAGCGCCTGCAAGACCTGCCGTTCTTTATCGCGGACGGACACCACCGCTACGAGACCGCCGTGACCTACTGTCAGGAGATGAAGAAATCCAAGGACGTGGAGGACCGGCGCAAGACCCAGCCGTGGTCTTACACCCTGTCGTTCCTGACCAACTGCGAGGACGACGGTCTGCTGATTCTGCCGACCCACCGGGTGCTTTCGGCGGAACTGGGCGCGGATGTGGATCACGCCGAAGTGCTTGAGGATCTTGCTGTGTTCTTCGACATCACCCCTTTCCAGGTGAACCTGAAACAGCCCGAAACCGAGGGGGTTCGCATCGAGAAGGAACTGCGGGAACTGGGCCAGGGCACGACCGCCTTTGCGATGGTGCTGCCGGGTGGAAAAGCCTATTACCTGCGGCTGAAAAAAGAGGCCAACCTGCGCGAAGAAATGGTGGACCCGGATGTCCATGAGGAAGTGGCCCAGCTGGATGTGAGTGTGCTGCACCAGTACATCCTGCCCCAGGTCTGGATCGGCAATCCGGAAATGGAACTGGACGACCAGGACATCTTCTACGTCAAGGATTCGGCCAAGTCGCTGGCGATGCTCAACGCGCCGACCCACGCGAGCGCCGTCTTCCTGATGAACCCGCCGACTATGGCCCAAGTGCGCAATATTGCGTCGCACAACCTGCGCATGCCGCACAAGAGCACCTATTTCTACCCGAAACTGCTGACCGGCATGGTCTTGCGCGACCATCAGGCGGAATAACGGAGCCGGGTGGCGCAAAACGGGGCGCCCGGGAAGTCTCTCCTCTTGTGAAAGCGGGGAGGGCCCGTGTCAACCCCGGAAACGGTTGACTTTCAGAGTCCCGGCTGTTATGCAGGAAGCGGGATTGATCAGGATATTCGAACCACGCGGCACGCCGGCAGAAGCCGACGGGAGTGATCTGGGGGAATCGGGGCGATCTTGACCGAGGTAAGGCGCTGAGACATGATGGATGTGAATGATGAGCACGCCACCGGAATCGAGAAACGGCGTTACCAGCGGTTTCGGTGCAGTCTGAAAATGACTTTTACGATCCTTTCGTCCGCCGATACCACTCCGTTCGAGTACGGCGTGGCCAGTTCAAAGGATCTGTCCGAAGCGGGTGTGTGTATTTTCACGGAACACAATATCCGCGTGCCGATTCTGATGCAGCTCAATATCAGTCTGCCGGTGCGCCCGTTCCATCTGCTGGTTCTGGCCAAGGCGTTGCGTTGCACGCGCAATGAAACAAGCGGCCTGTACGAGGTGGGGTTGAAGTTTGTGGGGATTCTGCCACCGGAGTTCAAGCGGCTGGTGCGCGACCTGGCTCCGGTGGTCGAGTCGGAGCCGGGCGAATCGGTCCAGTCGCCCGAGAGTGAGGCCTGAGACCGCCCGGGCGGCAGGTTTTTCCGCCCCGGTTTTTCACCGGATCTTTTTTTCCGCCTAAAGTCAAGAGACAGAGAACGCCGCGTCTGGAGCCATCCGGACGCGGCGTTTTGGCATTCCTTTTGCGCAGTTGGGCCCGTGTGGAAAGGAGTGCCCTGCGATGAAAGAACTGTATGTCTCGGTCTCGGGTGCGATTGGACGCGAAAAGCAGATGACCGTGGTAGCCAACAATCTGGCCAACGTCAACTCCGTGGCGTTCAAACGCCAGAATACCGTCTTTGCCCTGCGCCCGCCGGAAGTGGACTTTCAGGCCCTGGAACTGAGCGCCGACAAGCGGATGAACCTGCCGGCGCCCCGCCAGTGGCTCGAGGGCGACCGCGCCTATACCCAGGTGGATGAGACCGTGACGGACTACTCGAATGGTGTGTTGCGCCAGACGGGCGGGGACCTGGATCTGGCGCTTGAGTGCAAGCGTCCGGAAGCCGGAACTCCCTTCTTTTCCGTCAATACGCCCGAGGGGAGGCGCCTGACCCGGATGGGCAATCTGACGCTGAATCAGAACGGCGAATTGGTCACGCACAGCGGTCTTCAGGTCAGCAACGGTTCGTCCGGCGGAGCGATTCAGGTGGACAACCGTCTGAAGATCGGGATTTCCCCGACCGGAGAAGTCTTCAGTGGCACCCGACAGGTCGGGCAACTTGACGTCGTCATGGTCAACGATCCGAAACAGTTGGAACCCCAGGGGGAAGGGCTGTATTCCGACCGGGGCGGACAGGTGGCCTCGCATTCGATCACGGCGGCCGATCAGGTTTCGGTCAAGCAGGGGTGCCTGGAATACTCGAACGTGAATATTGTGGATGAACTGGTCCAGATGATTGAGTTGCAGCGTTCCTACTCGAGCCACCAGAAGTCCATTCAGACGATGGACGAGGAGACGGGCAAGGTCATCGAGATGGTCCGGACGTAAGAAAGCCCGGCTCCGTGGCATGGAATCTGCGGAAGTCGGACTGGTGAGTTGAAGGGGTGAAGGAGAAATTGCCTTATGCGCGCCTTATATATTTCCGCCAGTGGCATGGTCGCCCAACAGATGAATATCGACGTGATCGCCAATAACCTGGCGAACGTCAACACGACGGGTTTCAAGCGGGGACGGGCCGATTTCGAGGATCTGATCTATCAGAACCTGCGTCCGGTCGGGGCGGCTGCTACGGCCACGACCGAAGTGCCCACCGGCATCTACCTCGGCCTGGGGTCGCGCCCGGTCTCGACGGCAAAAATTTTCACCCAGGGGGCGGCAAAATTGTCCGGTAACTGGACCGACATGGCCATCGAGGGGGAAGGTTTTTTCCAGATCCTCCTGCCGGACGGCACGATCGCCTACACCCGCGCCGGACAATTCAAACTCAATTCGCAGGGAACCCTGGTGACCCCCGACGGCAATCCGGTCCAGCCCGAGATCACCATCCCGCAGCAGGCGGTCAAGGATACCATCAATGTGGCCACGGACGGGACGGTGTCTTATCGGACCGCCGGCCAGAACAACACGACCCAGATCGCCGGGCAGCTGATCCTGGCCCGCTTCATCAACCCCCAGGGGCTGGAAGCCATTGGATCGAACCTGTATCTGGAAAGCGCCACCTCCGGCCCGCCGATCACGGGCATCCCGACTTCGGAAGGGTTCGGAAAGACTCAGGGCGGCATGCTCGAATTCTCGAATGTCGAAATCGTGGACGAACTGGTGAACATGATTTTCGGACAGCGGGCCTATGAGATCAACTCGAAGGCGATTCAGACGGCCGATTCCATGCTGGAGACGGCGGTCAATGTGAAGCGGTAACGGACAGGACTTCCCGTCCGGCGTGACCGGAAAGCGGGAACTCTCCAGGATGGGCAGGTGGTGACATGGACGGATTCTTTCTTCGATTTTCTGTGGTTCTGATTCAGGGACTGACTCTGGTTCCGTTGTGTGGCGCGGAAAACGTGCCGGCTCCGTCGCAACCGGGGGCGGTGGAAAAAAGCGAACCGGTCGCCCCCTCGTCTGCCGCTCCGGTGGTGGCCACGGGTACAACCGGCACCCTGAACCCGGCGCCGCCCGCTTCCCCGGAAGGCAAGCAGGCGGTGGATTCGCTCTTCCAGACGCTGAACCAGAAGATTCAGACCCGGATTCTGTTTCGCGAGACCTGTGCGGTTCGGGGGGGCAATTACACGCTGGCCGACGTGGCCGACATCGAATGTGTGGATTACGAGAAGGGGATGCGTCTAGCGCAGCTGGAACTGGGCAAGAGCCCGGCGATCGGTCTGCGCACCACGCTCAATCCGGCGAGCCTGCGCCAGCGGCTCAGTACGCTGGGGGTTGGTGACGAGGCGGTCCTGGTCTTGCCCAGGCGCATGACAATCGAACGCGAGTCGCAGCAGGTCGAGCCGGCGCAGGTCGAGCAGGCTGTGCGCGACACGCTCCTGCAGAACGCGGGTCCGGCGCCGGATCGGCTGATTATTGAAGAGTTCCGGATTCCTCCGGCGTCCACGGTCCCGGCGGGTGAATTGTCGTTCAAGATCGAATTGCGTCTGCCGCGCAAGGGCGGGGGGACGGCGACTTTTTCCGCCATTCCGGTGGTGGATGGGGTGAGCCAGCGGACCCTGTTCGGGTCGTTCCGGGTGGATTACCAGGTGGATGTTCTCCAGTTGGCCTCCTCGGTCGAGGCGGGCCAGGTGATCGGAACGGACTCGGTCGTGACGGGGCAGGCCCGGGCTTCGGAACTGGACGGGAAGTCGGTGGGTGAGGATCAGTTGAAGACGGGCCTGAAGGCCAAGCGCGCGTTGCGGCCGGGGGAACCTCTGACGTGGGAAGCGGTGGCGCGCGAGGAGCTGGTACGCCGCGGTCAAACGGTTCAGATCGTGGCGGAGAAGGGGGTGCTGCGGATTGCGGCGAAGGGGACCGCCCAGGCGTCGGGTTCGCTGGGCGATGAAATCGCGGTGGAAAACACCCAGTCTCGCAAACGGTTGCAGGGGATTGTGACCGGACCGGGTGAAGTGAGTGTCTCGTTCTGAGAATGAGGGGAAAGAGGTGGGCCATGAAGCGGTTCTATTTCGGATGGACGGGGTTGGCGTTGGGAACACTGCTGTTCGCCGGATGCGGCCTGTTTGAGAAAAAAGAGACGGCGTATGATTCGCCTCCGGTGGTTCATCCCACGGAAGTGCGCAATGCGAATCTGCCGCTGAGCGAGGGGTCGCTCTTCTCGCAGGCGTCGGATGGATTTTCATACTGGGACGACTCAACCGCGCGGCGGGTGGGCGATCTGGTGACGGTGCAGGTCTTGGTGAAGACGTCGGCCCAGGGCAACGCGGTGACGGACTTGTCGCGCGAGAGCAACATTGACGCGGGTATTACGTCGTTCTTCGGGCAGGAGGCCAAACTGCCGGGTCTTCAGGTACCGGGCGCCAAAGGCAACAACCCTCTGAACAACACCTCGGCGGCCCACCTGATCCAGAGCGAATCGACCAGCAATTTCAAGGGGGACGGCGACACGCGGCGCAATGGCACCATCACGGCGAATGTTTCAACGATCGTGACGCACGTCTATCCCAATGGCAACATGCAGATCCAGGGAACCCAGACGACCCTGATCAACAACGAAAATACGGTCCTGACGGTCGAAGGGATCATCCGACCGGTGGATCTGGCGGCGAGCAATATCATTTCTTCGGACCGGCTGGCCAATTCCCGCATCGAAGTGACCGGTCGGGGCGTGGTGAGCGACAAGCAGCGGCCGGGCATCATGATGCGGGCATTCGACTGGCTCTGGCCGTTCTGATCGTGTTGGATGGGGAGGAAAGGCCGGGACAGGGAGGTTGTCTTTCATGGGAACGCGGAACTCGAAATCTTTCTTGCTTGTCTTGCTGGCCGCCGGTCTGCTTCTGAGTCTGGCGGCGCCAGCCGTTCAGGCGGTGCGGATCAAGGACATCTGTGACATCGAAGGTGTTCGCGCCAATAAACTGGTGGGGTATGGGCTGGTGTCGGGCCTCGGAGGCACCGGGGACGACCTGGGGGGGGAGACTCAGATTGCGCTGTTGCGGAAGATGAACATCCGCCTCGATGCCCAGGGGATCAAGTCGAAGAATGTGGCGGCGGTGATGGTCACCGCCGATTTACCGGCCTTTGCCGGTCCCGGTTCTCAGATTGACGTAACGGTGTCGGCTCTGGGCGACGCGAAGAGTCTGCAAGGCGGGGTGCTGCTGGCGACACCGCTGCGTCCGGCCGGGATGCCGCCCGAGGCGGCCGGGTCGGTGTATGCCATCGCCCAGGGGAACCTGTCGGTCGGTGGGTTTGCGGCCAACACGTCGGGAGGCCAGGCGTCGGTCGTCAAGAACCACGTCAACACGGCCACGATTCCCAATGGAGCCATTGTCGAGCGCGAGGTTGAGACGCTTTTTGCGACAAAACCGGCAATCCTGCTGAAATTGCGGACCCCGGACTTCACGACCGCCAACCGCATCGCGGAAATGATCAACAACACCCTGAACGAGGGAACGGCGCAGTGCCGCGACGCCGCGTCGGTGTCGGTGAAGATGCCCGCGTCGGGAAACACGGACGAACGGGTGAAGTTCGTGTCGAGCCTCGAGGGGCTCGAGGTCAGCCCCGATGCGCCGGCCAAGGTGGTCTTCAACGAGCGTTCCGGCACGATCGTGATGGGGGGCAATGTCCGGATTTCCAAGGCGCTGATCACACACGGGAACCTGATCTTCGAACGGCGGGAAGAAACCGACCGGCTCACCCAGGCCATCGCGCCCCTGGTCCAGAGTGGATCTCTGTCGCAACCGCAGTACGATGCGATCCTGACGAATTACGAGTCCAACCGCGGGTCCGTGAAAGCGACGGAGGAAAAAGGGAAGTTCAAGGTCCTCGAAGAAGGGGTCACGATCAACGAGGTGGCCAAGGGGCTCAACGCGCTGGGGGTGACGGCGCGCGACATCATGGCGATCCTCCAGGCGCTCAAGGAAGCGGGCGCCCTGCAGGCGGAACTGGTTTCCATGTAACCACCCGGCCCACTGGGTGCGAAAGGATGCGCACGAAAATGAGTGAACTCGATTCCATTTCCGGTCTTGCGGCGCCGCAGAATGCGCTCTCGGCCGCCCAGACGGGGCGGTATGAAAACCTGGCGGCGTGGGCTTCGGACCCGAAGGTGCGCAACAATGCCGCGGGTATCGAGAAAGCGGTCGAACTGTTTACCATGGCGTTTGTGGAAGAAATGACCAAGGCCATGCGGCAGACGGTCCCCGAGGGGGGCATCATCGAGAAGAATGCGGGCGAGGAACTGTTTCAGTCGTTCCTGGACACGGAATATGCCCGCCAGTTGGGCCCGCAGTTGGCCGAACAGGGTATTTCGGAGGCGTTGCGGCGCCAGTTGATTCCGGACGATCCGGCCAATGGCACCCTGGCGGTGGCGTTGCCGGGGAAGCAGCCGGTCGTCGCGGGTGAAAAGAAAAACACTTCGGGAACCTCTCCCGTGGAGCAAGGCGCTTCTAAGGACTGAGGCCCTGCCCGGTCTGGAACCGGGCAGTCGAGTGATAAGTAGAAAGGAGGCAGGCATTGAGGAGGGGATTCCGTCGGCTGGTGGTCAAAAAAGGCGCTTAGAGGAGAAGAGATTGTCCTGTCGCGCATTTTTTTAGTAAAGAGTCGAGGGTCATCTGCCGATAAGCCACTTGGTATGGAGTCGCCAGAAGGGGGTATGCAGACCATGAAGATATCCGGGCGCAAAAGCGCCACGAGACCCGCTGCGGTTGGGAGTCCGTTTCGTGTGACCGAGGTAACCAAGCGGTCGGGAACGGAACAGGTGGAACAGCGGGAATCCCCGGCCACTGACGTGGAATTGTCGGAATCGCCGCGCGAAGTCGCCTACGCCGCGGAATTGCTGGCCGGTCTGCCGGATGTGCGGGTGGATCGAATTCAGGAAATACGGCCGCGCATCGAGAATGGCAGTTACAAGGTCGAAAGCAAGGTGGTGGCCAAGCGGATCGTGGACGCAGCCCTGCGCGAATCGGCCCTTCAGAGAAAACCCCGGCGCTGACAAGGCCCCGGGGGGTTCCACGAATGGATGGACTCGGATCTTTTCCCCTTTTTGAAGCGTTTCTCCCGTGTAACAGGCGTGGTTGAGCCTGCGGTCCAGGCCGGTGGTGAGTCTCCCTTCTTCTTTTCCCCAGAGGCTGTCCGGGTGTATGCCGGGTGAGCCGAGCGGGAATGCCTGCAATCGTTCCCATGACAGTCGCACTCTTTGAGGATCTGGCGTCGGTCTTGAGCGCGCAGTTGGACCTCTACGGTCAGCTGGCGGTGTTGTCGGAAACCGAACGCGCGGCATTGGTCTCGCACGAGCCGGAGGGGGTCTTTGATCTGGTCCGGCGCAAGGAAACCCTGCTGTTGCGTTTGCGGACGCTCGATGAATCGCGCGAACTGAGTTGTCTGCGTCTGGCCCGGCACTGGAACCTGAAGGCCGGGGAATTGACCGTGAGCGAGATTCAACGCCGGTGCCCGGATGCGGCCATGGCGGCGCAGCTGGGCGAATTGCGCGATGCCCTGCGTAAAATCCTTACCCGGATTCAAGAACAGAATGCCCGAAATTCGGTGATCTGCCGTCAGGGAATGGACCTGATCGGCGAATTGCTGCAGGCCTCGAGCCGACCGGCGGGGGGGGAATGCGCTGCCAGCGGCTATGGCTTGCGGGGGGCGGCAGGCGCCGGAATGACGCCGGGGCATTCGCCAATCCGGATTCAGGTGACCAGCTAGGCACGGGACGGGGAAGGAAACGGGACCATGTCTTCCATTCAATCCACACTGAGCATTGCGCGCCAGGGGCTGATGGTGAGCCAGTTGGGCTTGCACATCACCGGCCACAACGTGGCCAACGTGAACACCGAGGGTTATAAGCGCCAGCGCGTGAATCAGGTGAACATGCCCTATGGAATGGGCGTACGGGTGGATTCCATCGAGCGGACGATAGAACCTCTGGTCCAGAAACGGCTGCTTGGGGCCACGTCGTCTTGTACCCAGCAAACCGACCGCGCGGAATGTTACACGCAGCTTGAAGAATTGATGAATGAAACGAAGAACCGGGGACTGGACGCCGAGTTCAACGATTTCTTCAAGGCGCTCCAGGATTTGAGCAAGGCGCCCGGAGGCGAAGCGGAACGCACGACGCTGCGGGGGCGGGGCGAGAGTATGGCCACGGTGTTCGAGTATTACCACGACCAGATGGCCCAACAGGTTGCGGATCAGGACAAGGCGGTTGACACCCATGTCGCGACCGCCAACGACCTGATCAACCGCATTGCGGCCAAGAACCAGGCGATCGCCATGACACGCAATGACGAGATCGCCCTGAACGATCTGTACAACGACCGCGATGAACTGGTGCGCCAGCTCGCGGAGATTGTGCCGGTGACCCAGGGCGAGGACGAGCGCGGCACCTTCATGCTGTTCGTCGAGGCGGGCATGCCGCTGGTCGCCGGGGTCCAGGCCTATCAACTCGAATCGCGTCCCGATGCGACAGACGACAACAAGCGCGACGTGTACTGGGTTTCCGACACGGGCGCGGCCCAGGACATCACGAGCCAGATGACCAAAGGGCACCTGGGCGCAGCCATCGAAATCCGCGACAAACTGGTGCCCGATGAACTGCAGAAAATAGACCGTCTGGCAGCGGACTTCGTCCTGGCCTTCAATGAACAACACCGCGCGGGGACCGGGCTGGACGGCGTATCCGGGCGGAATTTCTTCAAGACCCTGCCGGTCTTCACGCATGTGGGGGAAAATTCCCAGGGTGGAGTCGGGGTCCTGTCGGCCACCGTGACCGACGAGACGCAACTGAACCTCGACGACTATGAGATCCGGTTCACCTCGCCGACCGCCTATGAAGTGGTTGACACGACGGCGGGTACCACCGTGACATCGGGCGCCTACACGCCCGGCGCTACCCTCACTTTCAGTGGCATGTCCATCACACTCGACAACGCGAGCGGTCCGCCCGTCGCGGGGGATTATTTCCGGGTCAACATGTATGAGAATGCCAGCGAGAACATCGAAATTACCCCCGAACTGCAGAACTCGACCGATGTGATCGCGGCGGGTTTCACGGGACAGAGCGGGGACAACCAGAATGCGCTGCGCCTGATCGCCCTGCAGACCCAGGCGCTGGCGAGTAATTCAACGGTGAGTTTTCAGCAATACTACAAGACGATCATCACCAACCTGGGAACGGAAGCCGCCTCTGCGAACAACCAGCTAGACAGCCAGGACGCCCTCCTGAACCAGGTTACGACACTCAACGAGAGCGTCTCGGGCGTGAATCTCGACGAGGAAAGCACGACCCTGATGGTGTACCAGCGTGCCTATCAGGCCTCGGCGAAGGTCATCCAGATTGCCGACGATATGATGGGGACGATCATAGACATGATTCGTTGAGGCGGCGGAACGCGAAAGGGAAACAGCCATGCGCATCTCGACCAACTACATGTATGAAAACTCGCGCCGGACGATGCAGACGAGTGTCTCAAATCTGGTGAAGACGCAGGAAATCATGGCGAGTCAGCAACGGATCAACCATCTGTCGGACGATCCGGTGGACGCGGGCCGTTTGCTCAACACCCAGGGATTGATCCAGAGCCAGGAGCAGTTCCTCGGGAACCTCGAGACTGGAACCACATTCAGCAATCTCTACGACGGCGCTTTCGACGACATGATCTCGGTTCTCAAGCGGGCCAAGTCGCTTCTGGTGGGGGCGGCCAACAGCGCCACCTCGACGGCTCAGACCCGCGAGGCGTCCCGGACCGAAATCGTCTCGCTGGCCAGCCAACTGACGGTGATCGGGAACCTCCAGTACTCGGACCGTTTCCTGTTTGCCGGTTACGCCGACGACACCGCGCCGTTTGTGGACATCCAGGTGACAGCCAACGCCGGAGCCGGCAATACGGGGACGGGCGCGGTCACCTCGCAGGCGGTCAGCGATACGGCCCTCGTGACCGGCGACGCCTACCGCATCTCCTTCACCGGCGCGAACACCTACGATGTGCTGAACACGACGACGGGTGTTCCGGTTTCCTCGGGCAATACCTACACTCCCGGCGGCAATATTGTGTTCGACGGTTTGATGCTTCAGGTTTCCAATGCCCCGGCGGCGGGAGACACATTCGACATCTCGACCGTGCCGGCGGGGACTTATGTGGGCGACTCGGGTGTGGTCCAGCTGGAAATGGAACGCGACATTTTTCAGCAGGTCAACTATACGGGGGACCGGGCGTTTCTAGGGTCCGGAAATCCCGACGGCGTAAACCTGTTCGACATTTTCGAGCAGGCGAATGTGGCGCTCCGCAACAACGACCAGGCCGCCATCCAGACGCTCCTGACCTCCTTTGACAAAGCGGTCGAGCAGACGTCGGGCATGCAGGCGGAGGTCGGCGCGCGCGCGAACAAGTTCGACAAGGCGACGGATCGCCTCGAAGACATCAAACTGGAACTCAACACGATCCTCACCAAGGTCCGCGACGTGGATGTGACGGACGCGGTCACCAACCTCAACAAGCAGGAGAACGCCTACCAGGCCGTTCTGGCGGCCACGGCCAAGGTGATTCAACCCAACCTGCTGGATTTCCTGAGTTGACACTGGATCTGTTGCGCCGGACATCCCTGAGACGGTTCGGGGTCGTTTTTTCTCATTCGTTCGGGTATCCTGCCAGATGAGAGGTGGGGCGCGCATACTCAGAACGACTGGAGGGATGTGGGATGGAAATGGTTGAAAAGGTTCAGGCCTGTGACGTGGAGGAAATTCTGGCGCTTCAAAAAACCGCTTTCCGAGAGGAAGCGGAACTCTACAACGACTTCAGCATTTCCCCCATGACCCAGACCCTCGATGAAATCCGCCGGGAATTCCGGGAGAAGACTTTTCTGAAAATCGTGGAGGCGGGGCGCATTGTGGGTAGTGTGCGGGGCGACTGCGACGCCGCCGGGGTGTGTTCCATCGGGCGTCTGGTGGTCCATCCCGACTGTCGCAACCGGGGGCTGGGCCGCCGATTGATGGGCGCCATCGAGGCTTGTTTTCCGGACGCTCGAAAATATCGGTTATTTACGGGGAATAAAAGCGTTCGGAACATTGCGCTGTACGAAAAGTTGGGATACCGGAGAGTGGAATCGCCCGTTTCCGCCGCTGGGACGGGGTTGGTCTTTCTGGAAAAATCTCACTTGGATTCTTAAAGAAAACGCTTGCGGGACACCCGGGCCGCCGTTAGGATGCGCACAGGTGTTTCTTCAGGCGGGCTGGACGTGGCGACGGGGTGAGCGAAGATGCTGATATTGACACGCAAGTCGGGTGAGACGATACGGATTGGCGACAACATCGCGATCTCGGTGATTGATATCCGGGGCAATCAGGTCCGTCTGGGGATCACGGCGCCGCGCAATGTGAGTGTCCATCGTCAGGAAGTCTATGAGCAGATCGAGGAACAGAATACTCAGGCCGCCCAGGTGCAGGCGCTCGACAAGGCCCGGGTACAGGATTTGTGGCAGAAGCAGGGACACAAACGGGATTTGAGCAGAGGAGGGAAGCCGAAACCATGAAATTCCGTACGACGCGCTTCGGGGATCTGGAACTGCCCGACAGCGATGCTATCACCCTCCCGCAAGGCATTCTGGGTTTCCCGGAAGCCAAGCGGTTTGTTCTGCTCGAACATGACGCGGAAGGCACTCCTTTCAAATGGCTTCAGGCGACTGACGACCCCGCGCTGGCCTTCGTCGTGATGGACCCCCATCTTCTCGTCTCGGGATACGAGGTCTGCTTCGACGAAGAGACCGCTCACGAACTGGGTGCGGAAAAATTCGATGAAGAGAATTTCGCCATGATGGCGATCGTGAACATCCCTCGCGACAATCCCATCCACATGACCGCCAACTTGCGGGCGCCCATCGTGGTGCGGCTCGATACCCGCGTGGGTCAGCAGGTGGTCCTTGTGAACGAAGAGTATCCGATCCAGCATCGGATCTTTCAGGAAGAGGAAGGATCCGCTTCCTGAGGAAAAGCTTCGAGGAGAAACAAGTCGAAATTCGAAAAAGAGGCGCGGGATAACAGATTCCGCGCTTTTTCTTTTGTCGGCCTCCCGCTGAGACCGGTGGGAGGAAACGGAAGGAGAGTCACGAGTGAAGATACGAGACGGGAAACCGGGAAAAGGGATTCGATTCCGGGGCGGAATGGCGGGGTTGTTCCTGATTCTGATTGCCGGGACATCGTGTGTCCATCGGCAGTCTGTGGCGCAACCGGAAATCGAATCCCGTTCCTCCTCGCACACGGGCATCCAACTGCGGGTCCTGACGTACAACATCCGCCACGGCGAAGGGGCCGACGGGCGGGTGGATCTCGAACGAACCGCGCGGGTTATCCGCGACGCCCACGCCGACGTGGTGGCCCTGCAGGAGGTGGACCGAGGGACCAGCCGGGTGAAGGGCGTGGACGAGGCGGAAGAACTGGCCCGCCTCACGGGCCTGCGGATGGCGTTCGCCTGCGCAATCCCGTTCGGTGGGGGACAATACGGAAACGCGGTCCTGACGCGCCTCGAAATGATCCGTCCCCCTCAGACCATTTCGTTGCCCGGCGAAGAAAAACGAGCCCTGCTCTGGATGGATCTGAAGAAAACGGACGGTGAAGGCTCACCGGCTGGCACGTTCCGGTTTCTGGCCACCCACCTGGACCTGAACGCCGGGCGGCGTGTGGAATCGGTGGATGAAATCGAGAATCTGTTCGCTGGCTCATCCGAGATGCCCGCCCTCCTGGCCGGAGACCTGAATGCCGAGTTCCCGGAAACCGCCTTCCAGAATCTGCTGCGCCACTGGGGCAATACGGAAAAGGCCGGAGCGTCGGCGGAGCCGAGTTGTCCGGCGGATCGGCCCCGGGAGCGCATAGACCACGTGTTGTTCCGTCCGGCAA